>CAZNXD010000203.1:0-3815 GCA_964576935.1 uncultured Pirellulales bacterium
CTGCCTCTGGGAACACAGGCTTCGGATTTTGCACTGCCCGATACCGAAGGCAAAACAGTAACTCTGTCGGACTTCAAGGACAAAAAAGCTCTTCTGGTAATTTTCATGTGTAACCACTGTCCGTTTGTAAAGCATGTGTTTACCGAAACGGTTAATTTAATCAAGGAATACCAGCAAAAAGGCTTGGCCGCCGTAGGTATTAACAGCAACGATGTTGAAAACTACCCTGAGGACTCACCTGATATGATGGCCGTGGTTGCTAAAGATAAAGGTCTCACATTCCCATATCTCTATGACGAAAACCAACAAATCGCCAAGGCCTATCGTGCAGCGTGCACTCCCGATTTCTTTTTGTTCGACAAGGACAAAAAACTCGTTTATCGGGGCCAGATGGATGACAGCAGGCCCGGTAACGGTATTCCTGTGACAGGTTTAGACCTGCGAAAGGCCCTTGACGCTGTTCTTGAAGGAAAGGAACCAATCACAGAGCAGAAGCCCAGTATGGGCTGTAATATTAAATGGAAAGCCGGTAATCAACCGGATTACGCATAGAGCTTTCCGGCTTTTCTGATGTTTTATTCATCAAGTCCTTGATAAGGACTTGGTTTTCCATAAAATAGGCCTCGGTATGAAAGCCGGGGCCAAATTATTTATAGCGTATGTATTTCTTTCCGGGCTGCTGATACAGCCTGCCGCAGCTCAATTAGCTAAGCAGATTGACAGCATTATCAACCAGCCGTCCCAGAAGACCGTTGAATACGCTATACAAATCGTCCGAGCCGACTCAGGCAAAATCATCTATGCCAAAAATGCCGGCGTTCCCATGATACCGGCCTCGAATATGAAAATTATCACTACCGCTGCGGCACTGCAATATCTGGGACCCGATTTTGTTTACCAGACGGTAGTTGGTCTAAAGGGTGATACCCTTGTCATAATTGGAAGTGGTGACCCATTGCTTGGCGACAGGGTCACCGACGCCAAATATACCAGACAGCCTGACTGGCTGTTTCGCGATATTGCCCAAGCCCTAAAAAGCAATGATGTTTCGTCAGTTAACGATATTATAGTTGACACAACCGTTTTTGACGACCAGCGTACTCACCCGAGCTGGCCCGCCGGTGAGCTTAACAGGTGGTATGCATGTGAGACGAGCGGTTTGAATTATAACGCCAATTGTATCGATGTCCTGGTTTCCAACAATTCCGGCTCTATAGACATAGCTGTTAACTCGCCTAACAGATTCGTTAAGATAATCAACCAGGTAACACCCATAACCCAGGGCAGAAGTGCGGTCGGCTGTTACAGAACCGAAAAAATCAATACTATCATCTTACGTGGCCGATGTGAGAAGCGGCAGGGACCGTTTGCCGTAGCTATTGAAAGGCCAGCCGTTTTCCTGGCATTTTTACTGACAGAATACATCAGACGACAGGACATAGAAGTCTCGGGCAACGTTATTGAAAAGGCATCTGCGCCTGGTACCGACTTCAAAGTCCTGACCGTCCATAACACCATGCTTTCTGATTGTCTCAAAAGAGCCAATAAGGACAGCTTCGGCCTTGCCGCAGAATCGCTGTTGAAAACCATAGCCGCCTCACAGAACAGCAACAAAAACGGTAGTTGGCAAATGGCACAGGAACTGGTCTCTGATTACCTTATCAGCCTGCGTATTCCACCAGGGCATTTCGTTATAGACGACGGCTCGGGCCTGAGCAGAAACAACAAACTCTCTGCTTCCGCTATCAACAGAGTGCTGCTCGACCAATACAAAGGCGATAACTGGCAGATATACAGGGACTCTCTTGCGATAGGGGGGCTGGACGGCACTATCAGAAGATACTTCAAGGAGCCCCCATACAAAGGCAACATTCGAGGAAAAACCGGCTATATAAACAGCGTCAAATCATTCTCAGGCGTTTGCAGCGTTGATGGGAAGGACTATCTCTTTTCTATCCTGACTAACAAGGCCAACGCCCAAACCCGCACCGCAATCAACGATATTGCAGAAGCAGTCATCGACCACGCAAAATAACTCAATCACTCGGCCTAAAAAAAACCAGCGGCCCATCCTCGCCGTAAACCTTTCGTTCCCAGCCGTCGGCACCGCTCTTATTAATGATAGATTCATCCAGAAAACGTATGGCTTCTGAAGCTATAACCACCGACGGCTGCCGCTTATCAATCAACTCATTTAACGTCGATGGCCCTACTGTATGGGTAACTTTTATTTCTTGTTCAGATAGATTGTGGGCTATGCGATAGACAAACGATCCCGCAGACAATTCCGTGTAAATCTCACACCCACCTTCGATAGCGTAAAGTGGTGAAAGCGTAAGAGCTAACTTGTTGCCCGGCATATTGGCATATATGTCCTGTGATATTTTGTGGACCTGAACCGGTACCCATTTTTCACTGTCAATCGCATCTGTGATACGTATTACGAACCGGCTCGGACGATGCCATAGGCTTACAATCATGCTTGCTGCGACCGCATACAAGACTATCTTAAACAGCCGGCTTTGTTTATCCGCAGAACAAGACTCTTTGTAAAGACAAGAAAGCGGCAAAGCCAGACTTACTAAAATAAAAGGAACCGGTGCCGCCAAATACTGCCTCCACATGGTAGGAGGCAGAAATGCAATAACAATAAAAAGTACTGCGACTATAACAGAAAAAACAGCGTTCGACTTTTCATGTGCCTCAAATCGAATCCGGCCGATAAACGTCAGTATCAGTAAAGTTAAACCTGTTACGACAAGCATAAAATACGAAGGGCTGAGAAATGCATCGACAACAAGCGCAAATTTATCAAATATCATACCTAACGGATAAAGGAATCTCGCGTTAAGCTCCGGAATCCGCAGAACGTTCAGCCAGAACGCCTGACCCGAGCGAATAATTACCCACACCGGCCAAATTGAAAAAACAGCAACTCCAGCCACAAACGGCAACATAAATTTTATCTTTGCCAATATACGCTCTCGGCACCGAAGCCAAAGCATGACCGCAAATGCAGCCAAAACCAGGACCGTCGTCGGCCGCATAAATGTCCCCACAGTTAATAATGCCCCAATCATGATTAACCGCCAGCGACAGGGCCGTTCAAAGTCGATACCAAAGCTCAGCCACAACGCTCCCAATACACAAGCCAGCACAGCGCTATGATTCCATGCGAAACCCACGCTGTAATTTACATATTCATTCAATACGTAAAGACCCGCCGCCATTATCCCGAATAGAGACCCCCAAGTTCTTGATGGTGTGAAAGCACGCCGGTAAATACCAACGATGCACACCAGAACGATAACTTCACAAACAAACGACAACAGCCTTGTCGTAAGCAAATAGTAGCTCGTATCGAAAAGTTTATATAGTCCGGCGCACAGCAGTGGATGATAGGGCATCTGTGCGACGTAAGAAAAGTCTCTATATATCAGCTTTCCCTGCGCAATCATATACCCGGCCGTGCAGTACATATGCTCATCCCGGCCAAGTTCTTTTGTTAATGTGTTACCCAGCATCGATAGCGAAAGAAATACAAGCAGAACAATGGTTATGATAGCGACGACAATCTTTATTACTTTCGATTGCGGATTTACCATTCGCCAAGCTCCCCTAATAATTCTTCCGCCAAATCCTTCATGGTGACAATGCCCAGCGGCTTAGCCGTTTTAACTCCACTTGAACGCATTACCAGGATGATTTTCTCATTTTTACTCTGCATAGTGTTTATTGCTTCAAGGACAGACGTGCCGGCATCCAGTTTGTGTATCGTACCAACCAATCCGTGCAGGTTCATAAAATCTTTATCT
>CAZNXD010000204.1:0-3766 GCA_964576935.1 uncultured Pirellulales bacterium
CACCGCTTCAGTCACCAGGCCATGGCGGCGACGTTCGAGGTCCTGGTTGCCGCCATTTTGACCGTCTTGTGAGAAGTCCCAGTTTGTAATATCAACGGTTCGTTTATCTTTCCATCTGCGATATTCACAGTGTGTATCTGCGAATGTAACATTGCTGCCTTCGATATGCCGGCCAGTAATATTGTTAAGTTCGTAGTTACCCAGCCACCATACCTTATTGTGCCAATCCACAGGCCAAAAACCACCTCCAATCCACGTACGCCCTCCGATTGAGGTAATACTGTCGGCGTCTATGAAAACCAGTCTTTTCGCAGGCCTGTCGACTCGGGCCCAATCAGAGAAAGGTTGGGTGTAGCCGCAATTAATACACCAGTTGCTTCCGCCCATCGTATTGCTTATCGCATAACTACGAACCATCTCTGTCTTGTCGCCCTTGCACTTATAAACTCCTGCAGAATATGACAAGTAAGGTGCCAGAACACCGTCTTCAACGGCCTGAGTGGTTCCTCCCACTGAGTTCATCGGGTCATAAGGACCGTCTGCTACCCAGTGATGGTCAACCGGGTCATCGTTCAGGAGGGTGTCAGCCGAACAGAGCGAATCATCATTGCCCAGTGCATAGGAATACCAGGCGATAGTCAATTGACGCATATTGTTTTGACACACAACGCTCCTGCCCATCTCTCTGGCGTTATTTAATCCGGGCAGCATTATTGACATGAGCATTGATATGATAGAAATGACTACGAGAAGCTCTATTAAAGTAAAGGCCCTTTTGTTGATTGGACGTGTAATGTTGCGGTTGTGTTTGAACATGCCGGCTTTAAATCTTTAAGAACGCTTTCACTTTGTTGATTCACTTTGGCGGCATTATAAACCTATTGAGGGACTTGGGCAAGTATTGATAATTTTGCGTTGTTTGGCGCATAAAAAGGGCAGAGCCGTTTCTGGCTCTGCCTTTATATTGTGTGGCTCTTTCCTTTTTTGCATTTAGCCGTTGCTGACCATGTCGTGATTCCGATCTGCCTTGTATGCAATTTTGTGAAATCGACACCGAAAGCTTTAGCTAATATGGCCGGTTTTGGTCATTTTTCAGAGCCACCACCTATTCACTTGCCTATAAGGGAAATCGGCGTTTGCTCTGTCAGAAAATTAAATTTTCGTTAGATTTTTTTCGGCCCGGATATAGGACTGACCTGCTTTGTCAATCCTGCCAAATTTAACAGCATTTCCTGGCCGAAAATTGCCAACTCGCGATAGATTAGGCAACCTGCGCTGATTATATCAAAATCAATGCTCAAAAACCATTTTTGCTCTTTGTTGCTTAAGCAGACTTCGTTTCTTCTTCTCTTCGAGTCGTTTCTCTTTAGCCCGGGCCGGTGCCCTTGTCTTCTTACGAACCGGCTTTGTCTTTAGAGCTTCCTGCAGCAGGGCGACAAGCCTTTCAATAGCGGCTTTGCGGTTTGCTTTCTGCGTGCGGTGCTTCTGGCAAACAACTCGAATAACACCGTATTTACTTGCTCTCGTCGAGAGTTTCCTCAGTATTCGCTTCTTCTGAGATTCGGAAAAAGCCCCGCACCCGGCCGCGTCAAAGAAGATGGTTGCACGCGTATTTAATTTATTAACATTCTGTCCTCCCGGTCCGCCGCTGCGCGAAAAACTGCACTCAAGCTGCGATTCATCGATAGAAATTTGCTCCGTTATTCTGAGCATTGCTGAACGCCTTGTTGAGAGGTTAAACTGCTGTTGTTCTTATAATCTTATTATTGTTCACCCGTTTCCGCTTCGAGCTCCTGCTCGATGTTCTCGAGCTCCTCGTCCATGTTTTCTTCGGTTATTTCTTCCTCAGCCTGCTTCTGGTATTGCTCCGGGACTTTGGTCGTCTCGGTTTCGGTCGATTTCTTCTTGCAGCCTGCCAGGCCGCACGTCATTATCAGCATAAAGATTATTAGTAGTATTGTTGTCTTTCGCATATTCGAACCTTTCATTTCTTCAACGACCTCGGCTGCTAATCTTCATCGGATTCGGCTTGCTCTTTCTCTTCTGCCTTGTCTTTGTCCTTATCTTTTTCCTCTGTTTTAACGTGACGCCGCTCCTGGAGTTTCTCTTTGATTTTTTCTTCGGCCTCGGCCCGTTTTTTTGCCGGGAGTTGTTCTCTGACCTTTAACCGGCTTTCTTTGCCCTGTGAAGTTACATCAGTTTTCCCGAGCTGTATCACCTTTTGCTTTCTTGCTTCCATTCGCTTTATCATAAGCTCGTACCGCTGCTGCTCTTTTTTCATAAGCTGCTGGGCTTTTTCTGCGAGCTCGTCTTTGCCCTTTTTGCGGGCCAGCTTGTTGATACGCTCAAGCTTCGCCTGTCGCTGTAGGTGCTTTTCCTTCTCGCGGGCAATCTGCTCTTCAATCGCCATTAGTTGCTGCTGGTGTGCCTTGCCCATGGCTTTTTGAGGTTCCTGTGATTCGGCCTTTTCCTCGGCTTTTTCTGCAACCTCTTTTGTTTCCTTTTCAGCTTTACCCCTGACCTCTTGCTTGGCTTGCTCTTGTCCTTTTTGTTTCTGCTCTTTATTTTCCTTGCTCTTGCTTTTCTCGCTCGTCTCTTGCGATTTTTCTTTTTGATTGGCTTGGGCTGTTGCCTTTCCCGAATTTTTGCCTTTTCCTTCGCCCTTTGCGAAGGAACTTTCAACTGCACAAACCAAAAGCAAAACCGCTAAAACCGCAAATAGAATCTTCTTCATAATTCAAGTCTCCAACAATTTATGATTTCGCCGCAAATAAAGTTAACTAACCGGTCATTATACTTACCCCTGCTCAAAATCGCAGATATTTTTCCGCCTTTACCAGCCGAACTCCAACCTTACCGATATCTTCAACACTCCTTAGCCTGCCTCGTGTCCTTCTTTGTAAAATCCTGATGACCGTAATCGGCCCCAGTCCCGGTACTCGAAGCAGCTCATACTTCGATGCGCTATTGGCCGCAACCGGGAACCTTTCCGGGTGTGAGTTAGCCCAGCTTTGCTTCGGGTCAACTTCGAGCGACAGATTTCCATTCTCGCCAAAGACCATGTCCTGCTCTGTAAAGCCGTACTTGCGCAGCAGAAAATCTACCTGATACAACCGATGCTCTCGTGCAAATACTTCTTCGGGCTCAGCCGTTTTTTCTTCAGCCGATAGCTTTTTGTTACTCAGTCCTCTTTGATAAGCGCTAAAGTATATCCTCTGAAGTTTCAGCCTGTCGTACAGACCCCACATATACTTGACAATCTCGGCGTCCGACTCATCTGCCGCACCGACGATGAACTGTGTAGTCTGCTTGACCCTCTCGAATCGATTGCCGCGCGCGGTCAGTTTGCTTATCAGCTTGATAGGCTCAATAATATCGCGCAGATAATCTTTTTTGCCGGATAGCTTCTGCAGGTGTTTTTCTCCCGGCGTCTCGATATTCAGTGACACCGCGTTCGACAGCGAAACCGCCTCTTCAATTGCCGCATCACTACAGCCGGGAATGACCTTCAGATGAATATAACCTCTGAACCGACGCTTTTGCCGCAGCTTCCTCGCCACGCCTATCAACCTCTCCATCGTCGCGTCAGCAGAGCCAATCACCCCTGAACTCAAAAAAAGTCCAAACACCTCACCTCTATTGTAGTAATCCCAGAATGCCTTTACTGTTTCCTCTATGCTGAGTGTACACCTGTTAACATCCTGGTCGTGTCGCAGTGGACAGTATGCGCAATCATTCGAACAAACATTAGACAGCAGTGTCTTGA
>CAZNXD010000205.1:0-3757 GCA_964576935.1 uncultured Pirellulales bacterium
GGTTCTGTAGCAGCAGCGAAGAGCTTTGACCATTCGGTGAGTAATTGCTTCCACTGAGGCCTGCCACCTACGGCGGTAATGTTTATCATCG
This sequence comes from uncultured Pirellulales bacterium, assembly GCA_964576935.1. Taxonomy (GTDB): domain Bacteria; phylum Planctomycetota; class Phycisphaerae; order Sedimentisphaerales; family Anaerobacaceae; genus CAYMOE01. The sequence goes on from CAZNXD010000205.1 coordinate 92, forward strand.
ACAGCTCATCGACGAGCTTTCGCGGGTCGATTGATGCGGCCGGGGTTTTAAGGTAATCATCGATGACTTTAGCCAGCGGTGATTGAGGTTCAATATCGGCTTCGAGGAGCCTGTTGTTAACGAGAAGTGCTGCAGCGTTTACGTTACCTGCGGCGAGGTAAACACCAACGAGCTGGGCGGTAAGCTGCTCTCGCTGGTCGGGGTCCTTTTCCTCTTTTAGTACATTACCCAGATACTCAGCAGCGCGTTCGAATTGGCCGGCGGCAGCGTAAAGCCTGGCAAGCTTTGCCCTGACGCTTCGCAGAACGGCTGGTTTTTGCTCGGCTGTAGCCTTTCGCTCGGTCATTTCGAGAAAGGCAATCATGCGAGGATTAGCGATGCCCTTCTGTTCGAGCTTAGGAGTCCACCTATTGAGCAGTGAGACGTTACTGTCGTCAAATATTTCGAGCATGGCCTTGAATGCGGCGGCACCTTCGGTGTTGGAGCTAATCTTCTCGAGCAGCCAGGGCAAATCATCGACGGTGCCGACCTGCTCAGCGAGCGCTATTAGCTTCTTTCTAATATTGGTATCGGGGTCGTTGGCGAACTCCTGCCTGAGCCGTTTCAAAGCAGCCGACTTATCAATATTGATAAGTCCGTTAACGGCGGCTTCGCGTACTAAATCGGTCTCGCCGCCGAGGGCCTGAATGAAATACTTTTCGTAGAGGTTAGCAGCCTGTGTTTTATATATGCTCTGGCCACATAGCATTGCCATTGAATTGAGCAGCTCGCCGGCCAGAGGAGCGGATTGGCCGTTCTGCTCGTAGCGTTTTGCCAGTGCTGTGAGGTAGGCATCGACCTGCTGGTCGGTTAATCCGTCATATTCGAGCAGGCTTCGCATTACCTCTGCGCCTTTTTGAGCCTTGGCCGGCTGCTGGGAGTTAAGATACTGCAGGGCCAACTGGAGAGTTTCCCAGCGTATGGCGGGGTCGAGCTTAATGGTTGATTTGGCGCTGAAGGCATATCGACAGGCCTGGCTCAGCGCGACAAACTGCTCTGTGCGAACGGCATCGTCTTTTTCCTGCTTTATCTGTTCGAGCAGTGTCTTGGCCGAATCGAGCTCGCCCATCAAAGAAACAAGCTGAGCGGCATTTAGTCTTACATCGCGGTTTTCATCACTGATAAGTGTTATCAGAGCGGGTCCAAGCTCAGGTAGAAGTTTGGACTTTGTTTCGGTGCCGACCCACCATTGCCTGACTTTTGTGAGGGCCCACAACCTGACTTCGGGCTCGGCGCTGCTGAGTCTGACGAGTAAAAACTTGGCCTTGGTCGTCTCATCACCGGCAACTGCGCTGTAGAACTCATCCAGACTGGCGAGATATCGCTGTTTCCACCAGTCGCGCTTCTCTTTGAGTGCGGCCATCTGCTGTTCATAGCCTTGTCGCATCTCCCAGTATCGCAGGAACTCGTCTTTTCCGATTCTCTGAATCTCTTCAATCATCTGCCGGCGGGTGGCCTTATCGACACCGGCTGTTGGTATGCCCAGCAAATTGAGGGCCTCAGAGGCGGCTTTGACTACATTTTGATTAGAATCTCCGAGCAGCTCAATCAACTGTATTATCGCACGGATATCGCGTTGAAGCCTCAGGGCGCGGATACCGTTGAGTCGAGCCTGCTCAGGCAGAGAACGATTGTTGATAACCTGCATAAGCGGCTGTTGTATCTGGTCATAGTCAAAGGCCAAAAGCGCCTCGGTAACCAACTGCACCTGCTGGCCTTGCGCAGAGCTCAAATAATCCAGCAGGGGTTCTATGAAATCCTGCTTGTTTATTATCTGCTGCTGTCCGCTTTCGCTAAAGGCCTTGCAAATAGCGGCTTGGGCGGCGGGATTATTGCTGTCGGCGAGGGTATCGAGCAGTACTGTCCTTGCCTCGGCCTGGTCACTTTCGATAAGGAGCCCCGCAGCCGAGATGCGTATCTGGTCGCTGGAGCCTTTCAGGAGTGCATCTTTGTTGATTTGAAGCTGCTCGTCCGTCTTGTCATCGGCGATGTCCTGAGCTAATGCGCAAAAAGCCGATAGCAAAAACACCCCTATTAATATTGATATGCGTACTTTACTGTTCATAGTTCCCACAGAGCCGACAAGAAACCTGTCTCGCCAAGGAAATTATCGTCATAATAACCGGCGAACTATAGCTGCGTCAATGACCTATACTCGATACTTGAAGCTCGATTCTCGTTACTGCCGGGGGTGAAACTGCTTATGTATCTTTCGCAGCCGCTCCTGGTCCACGTGTGTATATATCTGGGTCGTGGCGATGTCCACGTGGCCAAGCATTTCCTGTACACTTCTAAGGTCAGCTCCGCCGGCTAACAGGTGACTGGCAAAGCAGTGCCGGAGGGTATGGACCGTAAGGTTCTTCGGCATACCGGCCCGCGCGGCATATTTCTTAACCAGCCGCCAGATTTCAATACGACCAAAAGGCTGGCCCGTTCGAGACAGGAGCAAAAAATCACCGCTAAACGGCTTGGCAAGATTCGGCCGAAGCTCCTGCAGATATTGTCTTACCGCTGCAATCGCGGCTTTGCCGACCGGGATGACCCGCTCCTTCCTGCCTTTGCCGATGCAGCGCAGGTAACCAATATCAGTATTAATATCAGAGACTTTAAGTGTGGCTAACTCAGTTGCGCGAATCCCTGTGGCATAAAGTAACTCGAGAATCGCTTTGTCTCTGAGGTAGTATTGCTCTTTTGGGTCCGGTGCATTGAGCAGGTCCAGGACCTTTTCTTTATTTGCGGTGACGGGCAGTCTCTGCCAGAGCTTCGGTCCTTCCAGAATGGTGCTGAAATCATCTTCGATGATGCCAATCAGCCTGCCGTAACGAAGCAGCATGCGAATGGCCGCCAGGGAGCGTTTTATGGAGCTCTCGGCCATGCTGGTCTTGGCCAGACTGACTATGTGCGACTGTACGTCTTTAGCTGTAACCTGATTTAAGCTTTTTATACTGCGTGACTTGTAATTCTTAAGGAAATTCCTTAGGTCTCTGCCGTAAGCTAAGACGGTATTGTCTGACAGGCCGGCCTCTATGGTTAGATAATCGAGGAATTGGGCAACGAGCCGACCTAAAGGAAGTTCGTAAAGCTTTTCTTTGACGGAGGTTACCTGCACCGTTTGCATATAAGATTTATCGGCCGAGCGAGACTGGTGCCTTTAAGTGATTAGCTCATTGCCGACCTTTCGGGCGCGTTCGGGCTTATCGAGATTGATATTCAGCATATTGCCTATTTCAACCAAGACGTTCCAGCCCGCACAAAGATATACATAGGGTGCTAATTCACCGGCCTGGGGGACGCGAATCGTCGCAAAAGGCGTGTCTCTGTCGGCGATGGCTACCACTTTGAGGCCGACACCGTCAACGAGTACCTCCTTGAACTTTGCTATCTCATCTTCGATAGGGTTGACAACAAAGACAATGTCTTCAGCTTCCATTACCTCCTCGATGCCGTGGACGGCATAGGTTCCTTCGAGGAAATCAGATTTCTTTCGCGTAATCTCATTTGTCTTTAGCGTCAGCTCTTCGGCAACACCGTCGTTATATCCGGCGAAATAAATGGTCGGGGCATTGGCGGCGGCTTTTACGATGTCTTTATCGATGGCCATGGTGAGGGCTTCATTCAGCTTCGGTG
>CAZNXD010000206.1:0-3734 GCA_964576935.1 uncultured Pirellulales bacterium
CGTACTTAAAATATCCCAGTATGCCCCCCTCGCGCCGGCTTTGATGGCCTCGACCAGTTCGGTATTATCGTTGTAATTGTGGTCCGTGACCTCGTCGGAGGCCTCCAGCATCGGCTTGAAGAATCGCTCGTCGTCGCCAATTAAATCTCTGACCAATTCAGCGGGCTTGTCCCCCAGCAAATGTGATATATAGAAGGTCGGTCTAAAGAAATCGACCCGGCCTTGATATTTTCGCTTGATACTCGGATTTTTTTCCAGGTTTCTCTCGGCCTCGACGATTTTGGCCATTTGTGTCTTGGGATATACCCGTACGCCGAGTCCGGCTCCGACACAATCAGTGGCGATTTTCTTCATGAAATCAATCGTTTCAGCAAGAGTCTCTTTCGTCTCGCCGGGCCCGCCCAAAAGCAAATCAACCATCACCTTGATTTGGTTGTCTTTGCACAATCTAACCGCTGAAGCTAAATCTTCTTTAACGTGTGGCTGACGATAGGTTTTGAGCATCAGCCCGCTTGCCGAATCACCTGTAAAATCGATTCCCGCACAGCCGGAACGTTTCATCAAATCTGCCAGTTCCTCATCGAAAGGCGTCACCGCCATATATGTGTACCATTTAATTCTTTCACCCAGACCTCGCCGGATGAATTCTTCACACACGGCTTTGGCATGACTTATTGGAACATTGAATTCCGAATCGCACAGATGCAGAACGTTGATGCCCTGGCTCAGCAGGGCTTCAACTTCATCGGCGACCTCAGCAGGCGCTCGCAGACGCGGTGTCGTTCCTTTAGCCAGCGGGTCGGCGCAATATATGCAATTGCGATTACAGCCTCTCTTGGTCTCGAGTCCAATCTGGCCGCCTCGTTGAAAGTAAGTCCTGTTGTCAATCGCATCACGACTTGTTGTAAGTGTCAGCTCTTCGGGCCAGGCAGGCTCGTTTGCCCGAAGTGTCCCATTATCTCGCCAGAGCAAACCGGGTACCAGTTTGAATCTAAGCGATCCTTTTAATTCTACAGTCAACGCAACAAGTGCCTGCTCGCCGTCACCGCGAATTCCAAAGTCTGCTTTGGTGTAATTCATGATTTGCTGCGGTAGAATCGAAAAACCCACTCCGCCGAGAACTATAGGGGCATCGGTGAGTGCGTGTGTTTGTTCGATTAATTGCTTTAGCTGTGGCACAAAAGACTGAGCACTGGGCCAGAAACAATCGTCAACGTTGCGAAACGTCATCGCCACCAGCTCAGGATTCTTGTCATGAAGATATGACGTCAGGGTATCGGTTGGCTCGTTGCTCAGGCAAAGGTCCAATATTTCTGTTTCAATCCCAGCCGACTTGAGTGCGCCTGCAATATAGTCCAGTCCAATCGGCGCAATTGCCGGCTGCATCGTATTTGTGTTGATAAGCACAGCCATTAGGAAATTTATTTACTCAGCACCTCTTTTACCCGTGCATCCATCGCCGCCTGGTCTTGTGTGAAGCTCATCAGCCCGGCGAGGTTCATCAGACTATCGAGCCCTATGACTTTGTCCTTCAAAGAGTCTTTCCAGTTGTCCAGTTTTGGAATTTTGCCTTCTTCGCTGCTGGTTCTGATTTGCTCATCCGTCCACGAAACCAATATATCGCCGCATTTATGCTCACCGAAGAACTTCAACAAATCATCAGCTGAAAATTCGTCGATGTTTTCTTCTTCCAAAGCATCACAGCAGCTGACAAGTTCATCCGGCACATCCCAAAGCGTATCCAGTCTTACAGCGTCTATATCCTTTTCGTTCGCTACACCCGGCGCATAATTCATCCCGGTCTTATCCGACAGCTCGTCCGGCGACAATCCCAAATCTTTAAACTCACCCGCCACTTTAGACGGCATCGTCATGACGTCAATTCCCGCCAAATCCCGCACCTGTCCTGCCTCACGATAACTTGCCCCGATTTGTTTTGACGGCGTTTTACCCTGCTTGCGCAGTTGCCGCACGGCTGTTTGCGAAGCCAGCGTTGCCTTTTCACCGATGAAACTGCCGTCGCCCAGAGCGTTATCTTTTACGAAACTGTTGAGCCTGCCTAAAAACACATTTACATAAGCACACTTGCCTATTCGAGCTATCAAATAATTCTGCCGGGCGGAAAATCCTAATGTGTGATTTATCCCTATGTCGTCAGCCGAGAGTTTGCGCGTTGCTAAAAGACCGGACGGCGTAAAAGGAATCTTAACGATGAATCGCTCCGGACAAATCGCATGATACCTTTTCGCATATTGAACCGCTGAGTCTACATCATGCGCCAGAGCAGTGTGTTCTTCAACCGAGACAAACGCGTCAAATTTTTCCACCAGTCGCAGACCATGCCATGCGTTTAATATGAACGCGATTTCCAGCATCTTCTCCTGCTCGCTTAGCTCATATTTATCCAGCATCTTCTCGATATCAGGAATGAGTGAGTCGTATCGGCCGGTCTGAATCTCTCTGTTGAGCAATGTATTATTGGTAGTCAGCGCAGAGAACTCCTGCGTCCAGTATTTTTGTGCATCATCCATACTTCCTGTGTCCAGCCACAACTCTGTGCCGAGCTCTTTCAGCTTTTGCCATAGCTCATCCGTCTCGAAAGTTTTTGTTAGCTGTCCGAACTTCGGCGAGAAGCTCTCTGTCACGAATTGATGAACTTCTTTGCTTAGATTCGCCTTATCCTTTGCCATTTGAATCATCCCTCACATTTTCCCGTTCGCTTGTGGTAATGAATTGTATCATGTGCCAGCTTTAAAGCAAATCTCTTATTCACTTACGGTACCATTGGTCTAATACGTCCGAAAGCTCATTTTGGTTCTTGGCTACAAGGAGTGCCGTCTGGGCCTTTTTTCGCTCAGGGTGCCTTTTGCAGTAGCCGACCAGGAACTTTCGAAAGTAGGGTACAGCCTTTCTCGGCGGGTAAAGCTGGCTCACGTCTTCGAAATGCTGTTGTATAACTTGGCGTTGTTGCTGTAGTGTCGGTTCTACCGGTTCAGCGGCGCCGTTGAAATGTGCCCTCAGCTCAGCGAATATCCATGGATTGCCGATTGCTCCCCGCGCGATTGCAACACCATCAATGCCCGTATCATCCAGCAGTCTGACTACATCGCCGGCAGTCAGCAAATCCCCGCTGCCGATAATTGTTTTGTCGGGGAATTTTTGTTTGAGTTCTTTTAGGATTGTACTGTCGGCCTTGCCTCTGAAGTATTTTGAAACGGTTCGTCCGTGAATCGTCAGCGCATCAACTCCATCACTGCAAATACTCTCGATGATTCGCCAGAACTTTTCCCGGCTCTCGCTTGTACTGTTTATACCGGCCCGAAGTTTCACCGTAACCGGACAATCCACTGCCTGGCGAACTCTGTTAAAGATTTCAATTGCATTATCAGGCACATCTAATAATGCGCCGCCTCTGCCTCGCCGAAGCACCTTAGGCGCTGGACATGCAAAATTCAAATCGATTATGTCATAACCAACTTTGGCCAGCTCTTTGGCTGCCTTAGCCATGACATCGGCATCTTCACCTAATATCTGCGCACCTACCGGATGTTCGTCGTCATGCGGTCTGAACGCCTCTTTAGCCAGCGCCTTTGGATTGGCTGCGCTTTTAGCAAGCATTACGCCCGTAAATGCCAGAGGACAGCCGAACCGCCGGGCAAGCCTGCGCATCGCATAATCACTGTACCCGCTCAAAGGCGCCTGGAAGAATGAAGCATCTAAAAAAATGGAGCCTA
>CAZNXD010000207.1:0-3726 GCA_964576935.1 uncultured Pirellulales bacterium
CAACTTCAATCCTGCAAAAGTATTTATGGGCGACTGCGGCAGCCTGTTTCTCGGATTCATAGCAGCTTGTGCGAGTGTACTTTGTGCAGCCAAAACACATGCACTGGTTGGACTGGCATTGCCGTTCCTAGCTCTCGGCATACCGATATTTGACACTTTGATAGTAATGCTGCGAAGATTTCTCGGTCGCCGCTCAATGCTTGCACCGGACAGGTCACACTTCCACCACAGATTATTAGCTCTGGGCGTCAGTCACCGCCAGGCCGTCATCTTAGCCTACTTATTTACCCTGCTTCTGACAGGTTTGGGGATGTTTATGCTAATCAGCCGTAACAGCCAAACATTGGTCATATTTGGTTCTATCGTTGTGCTGTTGTGCGTCGGGTTCAGACTTACAGGCTCGGTAAAACTTACCGAGACAGTAAAAGCTCTACAGAAAAAGCACTCTCATTCCGCTGGTGCTAAACGCGACAGAGAAACGTTCGAAAGAGTCCAGCTGCATTTCAACCAGGCTCGAACATTCGACCAGTGGTGGCAATCGGTGTGCTTTGCCGCCGGCGAGATGGGTTTCAAGAAGATAACACTGCCGGTTGATAATCGTGACGGCACAAGAAGAAATCTGCAGTGGCTCGATGCAGACTTTATAGGTGAAACAGATAGCGCAATTGAAATGACTGTTCCGGTTCCTGACCGCAGAAACTCAGCTCCGCTAAGGATGCAGATAAAGCTTGAACCTGAAGACTCGCTTGAAACCGCAAGCCGGCGGATAACTCTTTTCACAAGACTGATTGACGAGTATGGAATAAAGACATTAGAGACGGCTCAGCCAACATCGTCCCTGCAAGTTCAAGCACCCGCATTGGTCAGTTAGCACCGTCTTACGACTTTGAGAACAATCAAGTTTGATTAATCGATTATGAAGATACTGCTTTTAAATCAGTTTTATCCGCCCGATGTCGCGGCAACCGGCCAATTACTGGCTGACCTGGCCCAGAAACTGGTTCAAAAGGGACATGAGGTACATGTGCTTTGCAGTCGTTGTGCTTATGGCGGCGGCAAGAAGAAGTATCCAGCCGAGCAGCTAATAAACGGCGTGCATATCCACCGTGTGGCAGCGACAGGTTTTGGACGAGGCAATACATTCGGCCGATTGATTGATTATGTGTCATTTTACATCCTTGCCGTACTCAAAGCCTTAATCCTGCCTCGGATGAATATATGTATCGCACTTACAACTCCACCGTTTATCGCACTATGCGGCCTAATGCTGCGTTCGCTGAAAGGTACACGGCTTGTGCTCTGGGCCATGGATTTGTATCCGGAAATTGCTGTGGCTTATGGCGTAATTAAAAAGGGAAGTTTTCTGCATAATTTTCTCACCCATATAAGCAGGAGGATATACCGTCGTGCTTCGCGAATAATCTCATTAGGCGAAGTTATGACAGAAAAGCTCATCGAAGCCGGAGTCGAAAAAGAGAAGATAATAACAGTACATAACTGGGTCCCGGGCGAAACTGTCAGGTCAATTTCGTCGGGCAATTCTGTTTTACGCGATAAGTGGAATCTTAATGGGCATGTAATACTAATGTATTCGGGCAATCTCGGCCTGGGGCACGAACTTGATACTGTAGTCCGCGCGATAAAACAGGTTGGTAAAGATGCTAACCTTGAACTGCTCTTTGTAGGTAGCGGCAAGATGCGTCAATCTCTGGTTAAATTGACAGATGAGCTTGATTTGGATTGCGTCAAGTTTCGCCCGCCAGTCTCCTTGGACAATCTTTCCGACAGCCTGGCCGTAGCTGATATACATTTAGTTTCACAAAAACCCGGAACTCAGGGATTAATCGTTCCAAGCAAGCTCTATGGCATACTTGCCGCCGGTCGGCCGATACTTTTCATCGGACCCGAAGATTGTGAACCCGCGACAATCGTGCGCAAGAGCAAGGCGGGTATTACCACCAAGCCGGGAGACGTCAACGGTGTTGCTAATGCCCTCGGAAAACTCACTACAGACCCACAACTCCGCCAAACAATAGGCAACAATGCCAAAAAGTATTACAAAAACAATTTCGGCCGTGACAAAAGCATATCTCAAATTTGCACAGCCATAGAAGCAATTTCATAAAACCTAATGCCCCTCTCAACACAGGTTTGTGTACCTGCTATTTTGATTTGTAACATTTTCAATAATTATGTGCGGTATTGCAGCTATATATAATTACCATTCGTCTGTTTCGGGTATAGACAAAGAAGAGTTGCGTCGTATCCGGGACAATATGCATCGGCGAGGGCCCGACGGTAAGGGAGAATGGTTCTCAGACGATGGACGCGTAGGCCTGGGACATCGCCGATTGTCAATTATCGACCTCTCCGATAAAGCCGCACAACCTATGCAGAGCCGGGATGGTAATTTGGTTATTACTTTCAAGGGTGAGATATATAACTATAAGGCTTTGCGAGCCCAGCTTGAAAAGAAAGGGTATTCATTCCGTTCAACTTCAGATACGGAAGTTCTGCTGTATTTGTATGCTGAAATGGGCGAAGCGATGCTTCATAAGCTTCGCGGGATGTTCTCCTTTGCCCTATGGGACCAGAGGAAACAAGGTCTCCTGCTCGCACGCGATGCCTTTGGTATCAAGCCGCTCTATTATTCTGATGACGGAAAAACGTTTCGGCTGGCATCACAGGTCAAGGCGCTTCTGGCTGGAGGCGGGATAGACACCGAACCCGACCCTGCCGGGCATGTCGGTTTCTTTCTCTGGGGCCATGTGCCTGAGACACATACGTTATATAAAAAAATACGGATGCTGCCGCCCGGCTGTAGTTTTTTTGTTGATAGAAATGGATTCAGAAAACTCGAAACATTCTGCAGCATCGGCGATATGATTGCCGAATCAGAGCAGTTAGCGGTTAAATTCGATGATAATGAAATGCAGGATAAACTCCGCACCGCCCTTCTCGACAGTGAAAAGCATCACCTGGTTGCGGATGTGCCGGTAGGCGTCTTTCTCTCTTCGGGACTCGACTCCACTACACTGGCCGCCTTATCTACTGAACTAAGCGAATCTCTCAATACGGTCACCCTTGGATTTGAGGAATATCGCGGAACAAAGAATGACGAAACGCCTTTAGCTGAAGAAGTCTCAAGCTTATACAAAACAAAACACCAGTCAGTAATGGTCCGCAACAAAGATTTCCGGGGAGCTTTTACCAAACTGACTGACGCAATGGACCAGCCAACAATCGACGGTGTTAATACTTACTTTGTGAGCAAGGCCGCAGCCGAGACCGGCCTGAAAGTGGCGATGAGTGGTCTTGGCGGTGATGAAATGTTTGGCGGGTATCCGAGTTTCAGACAGATTCCAAAAATGACCAGGACATTTCGTTTGGCCAACCGGATTACGGGACTGGGAAAGGCCTTTCGGAAAGTAAGCACATCTGTGCTAAAACATTTCACATCACCAAAATACGCGGGACTGCTTGAATACGGCGGCACATCCAGCGGCGCATACCTGCTACGCAGGGGCATGTTCATGCCATGGGAACTGCCGGACTTGCTCGATGCGGATATTGTGCGTCAAGGCTGGCAGGAACTTGAAACGCTCTTGAGATTAGATGAGACGGTTGAGGGGATTAAATCGAATCATTTGCAGGTATCCGCTCTTGAGATGCAGTGGTATATGCGGAATCAGCTGCTTCGTGACACTGACTGGGCAGGCATGGCTC
>CAZNXD010000208.1:0-222 GCA_964576935.1 uncultured Pirellulales bacterium
AACCATGGATAGCCCGCCAATAGTGTTGTCCTGTAGGTGCCGTTTGATTTCCGCCGGCAAATAAACTGATCAGCCGCTAAAAAGAGTCTTCTGACCGTTTCATCGCTGGTCCTGGCCCCGCACCTACTTTGTTTGGTTTCGGAACTAAAATGCGATTTGTGAGTCTTCGCCGTTGCAAACAACAAAGTGCTATTCCGATTAGGACAAAGTAGGTGCGGGGCC
>CAZNXD010000208.1:232-3717 GCA_964576935.1 uncultured Pirellulales bacterium
CGCTCTACATTCACCTTGGCAAGCTGTCCCGGCGCGCCGGTATCAGAAGATTGGCTCAGAGAGGCCTTAAAGATAATCTCGCCGGGCGCCTCAATCGAACATTTATAAAATCCCGGCGTCCACAAATCCTCGACAAAATCCTGCCCTCTGTCTCTGTCGCTGCGGCACAAAAAGTTAAACCACCATTGCGGGTCTTTCTCAAAAACCATTCCCGGACAGCTCAACAACAATTCACAACTGCCGGGAACATCATGGCAGATGAACAAATTCTCGCCAAGTTCAGCAAAACGCAATGGTGCATAGGATTTTTGCAGCGAGTGGAAATCTCGCAGACCGACGAATGGGCGAAGCACAAACTCACCGGGCCGCTCGACATTCTTAAAACTGTACCGCACCAGTACTATATCATCGTGCCTTAACAGGTATATGGACTTGGTCAGCTCAAGGCCATTCAACTGATATTCAAAGTGAACGCCTGTATCACGCCGAAATTGCTTGATATGCCTGAAGCCTGCGGGGTTGATTTTCTCACTAAACTCAAACGTGGAAAGATTGGAAATATTACCGTCACATATCACCAGCTCAAGAAGATTCGACAACGCCATTATCCGATTGGCCGGCGGGTTCAGCGAGCCGACAAGCAAACCGTGGTAACGCCTCGTATTACAGCCAACTACCGTTGAAGAAACGTAGCCCCCGCGCGTATTTGTCAGCAGCCATTCCTTGCAGAGCAATTCCTCAATGCTCTTACCTGTCGTTGCCAAAGAGACAATTTCATTGTTTTCGGTTTTTTGTTCCGTTAACAACGCTGCTATTCCCGCGCAAAGTAAAAGCCATAAAAATTATTATGGCCAAATCTCTACTATCGCCGGCAATCCGGGCCGCTTAACTCGCCGAACAAGCACCGGACAATTCGCCCCCTAACGACATCTCCTCCGCTTTAGGGCTTACAATCTCATTACACCGCCCTTCCAGATTGTCCAGCACATTCATGAAGTTTATGTAGGAATCATATGGTGAGTCATAAGGATTAAAATACTTATGAACATCACCGTCGGCAAAATACTTTGTGCACATATAGTAGAAATGGTCAGAGGTTTGCAGTTTCCGCCAGTCTCGAAGTAGTTGTCTATCGCCTGCAGCTTTAATACTTTGCTCAAGCCTGTAAAGCTCATGAATCGCATTCGACTGCATCGCGTTGCCTAACCAGGCCGAAAGGTCTCTCTCCGTATCGGCCCAACTGACAAGGTGAGGCACATCGACCATATCGACCGAATCATAAGCCTTTGCCGCCTCGCTTGGCGTCATAAAGTTATTGTCCGGGTGCTTAAGAATTTCTTCCGGCAGATGACGCATAAAATCAAAGATGCCCGTATCTTCCCATTGATGCTCGCCGAAAGTCTCGTAATCCATGAACAGATTGACCACGTAGCCGTTGCCGTTAACGCTGTTAACCCATTGGCTATACTTGTCCGCGGTAAGCGGCCATTCCTTCCAGCCGCGGTTGGAAAATCTAAATGCGATATCATCGCTAAGCGCGTAATTCTTCATAAGCAGTTTCAGCCGGTTACAGCCCTGTGGCCGATACACATAGTTCGGACTTCTGAATCCGAGTATGTGGTCGGCCCCCTCGCAAAGTATCGCGTCGAAACGCCCCATTGATTCAACCTGATGCGCCAAATCGTTGTTGTATATCAACTCGGTATTTCTAAACACCTTAGGCTGCTGACCAAAAAGCTTCTCCATCATATCACAGTGCTTTTCGACCTGCTCGACAAACTCATGCCTTGAGTAGAGAAAGCTCAGGCTGTGATAGTAAGTCTCAGCCAGGAATTCAACACAGCCGGTCTGGGCAAGGGCATGAAAGGTACTCAGAACTTCCGGGCTGAATTGCTCAAGCTGCTCAAGCAACGTACCGGTGATACTGTAAGCAACTTTGAATCGACCCTGGTGTTTGCGTATCAACTCAAGCATTAACCTGTTCGCCGGAAGATAACATTTGTTTGTCACCTTCCTGCAGACAGCGGCGTTCTTGTGGTCGTCAAAATAGTGATTGCTCTTATCGAATACAGTGTAATGCCTCAATCGCTGAGGCTGATGAACTTGAAAATAAAATACTAATGACGCCATGAACCCCTTCTCAATTCCTTTATCCGTCAGACGCCCACCATCATTTCCCCATATATCCTCGCGCACTTTGCTGCGGCATCGTCCCACCGAAGCCGTCGCACTTCATAGTTGCCGTAATCTTTAAGCGTCGCATTCAGCGGCTCGTATCTCAACACAGCAACTATCTTATTTGCAATCTCATCTGTATCCCAGAAGTCAACTTTCAGAGCATGCTTTAGAACCTCAGAGACCCCGCTCTGCTTACTGATTATCACCGGCACATCATGGCCGAGCGCTTCAAGCGGTGCGATACCAAACGGTTCCGATACCGACGGCATCACATACAAATCAGCCATGCGATAAATCTGCTGAACCTGCTCGCCGCGGAGAAAACCGGTAAACAGCACCTTTTGCCCGATACCCAATCCCGCGGCCATCTCTATTGCACGATGCATCATATCACCCGAGCCTGCCATAACGAATTTAACGTTATCCATTACCTCGAGCACCTTTTTGGCTGCCTGCAGAAAATACTCCGGCCCTTTTTGCATCGTGATTCTACCGAGGAACAGCACGATTTTTTCGTCTTTTTCGATGCCGCTCTCACTCAGAACCCAATCACCGTTGTTTCGCTCAACGCCGTTGTATACAACCTCTATTTTTTCTGCCGGGACGCCATAGCGGCTGATTAGGATGTTGCGAGTTAAGTGGCTAACTGCGATTATCTTGTCCGCAGCGTGGAACCCATGCCGTTCGATATCATATATCATCTGGTTAACATGCTCGCCGCTGCGGTCAAACTCGGTCGAATGAATGTGGACAATCAGAGGCTTGTGGCTCAACGCCGAAACCGCTATGCCTGCTGGATACGTCATCCAGTCATGTGCGTGGATAATATCAAAATCCTCATAAGTGCTTAGCTCAGCAACAATTGCTGCATAACGGTGAACTTCGGTGTACATATCACCGGCATAATGTCCGCTGCAGGAGATTTGACCAAAGCCAAGAGCCTCTACACCACCTTTTTCGGCAAGCGCCTTTTCAATCCGCTGCCGGTAAACATCGGCGCTGGAATATGGCGACAGTGCCGAACCAATCGCATGGAATTTCACATTCTTAAGTGCGTCGTACCGGTATGCCCTAACGCCGTTATTGCTCTGGGGGTCAAGCAATTTGACATGCGTGGCGTATGGACTATCCACCATCCGGGGCAAAACAAAAGTGACCTTGATACCTCGTTCATCCAATGCCTTGGTCAATCCATAACAGGCTGTTCCCAGACCCCCGCTGATGAATGGAGGAAATTCCCAGCCTAGCATGAAAACTCGCATATCAAGCGTCCTTCCGCGATTGCTACAAGCACAACATAGAAAAAG
>CAZNXD010000209.1:0-3713 GCA_964576935.1 uncultured Pirellulales bacterium
CTCCGGGTTATGGGCCCGACGAGCTACCAGACTGCTCTACCCCGCGATCATTAACTTTTCAAATATACAAAATACCAAAGAACAGAATAAATATCAACATACAACTTACTCTATATTCTCACGAATCTTAGCGGCTATTGCCTCAATCTTCCCTTCCGGATATTGGAACTGAAGCCAGCGATTAAACACTCCATCCCCATCATTGCGGGGAATAATATGAAAGTGCACATAATCTATCAACTGCCCTGCCGCTCGGCCGTTATTGCACAATACGTTATATCCGTCACAGCCGGTGGCCGCAACAACTGCCTTTGCAATCTTGCCGAGCCTTGAACAAAGCTCTGCCAATAACTCCACCGGGCAATCGTCCAGTTTCTCAAATTTCTGTTTCGGAATTACCAAAGTATGGCCGTCGCTTATCGGGTTGATATCCAAAAAAGCAAGGACTGCCTCATCTTCATAAACTTTAACTGATGGGATTTCACCGGACACTATTTTAGAGAAGATACAATCGCCTGCTCCCATCAGCACGTCCCCCTGATTACTCTTTCTCTTCAGAGCTTTTTTCGTTGTCGGCCGCCTCATCTGACGAAGCTTCTTCTTTTTTCTCTATTTCTTCCGTTGGCTCTTCTACAATTACTGCTGCTTCATCTTCCTGCTCTTCTGCCTGCGGCTTTGATTCGCTTTCAACCGGCTCTTCCATTTGCCAGCTTGGGCGTTTCTTTGATGAGCCTTTGGATTTACTTGGGGTTTCGTCCGCGCCAACAAGTTGAAGCAGCACAACTTGACCATTATCACCGAGCCGACGCATAGCCAGATGAATTATCCGAGTATAACCTCCTGTCCTGTCAAGATACCGAGGTCCGATTTCACTAAACAGCTTTCCTACAATCGTACCCTTCTTGACGGGCCGGCCGTCTTCATAATCGATTATATCTCTATTACCCAACAACGAGATTGCTCTTCTCCTCGCCGCAAGGTTACCTTTCTTGGACAGCGTGATTAGTTTCTCTGCAAAAGACCGAACCTCTTTAGCCTTTTCAAGGGTAGTTGAAACTCGCTCGTGCTCAAACAGCGAAGACACAAGGTTTCGCCGCATCGCCAGTCGATGCTCACTGTCTCGACCCAACCTTCGTCCTGCTACTCTATGCCGCATAATACCAAACACCTCACGCCGGCCGTCGCCGGATTTCTATACAAAATTACTGTTCTTTCACTCCTGTCATTCCCAGCGACAAGCCCATGTCGGCGAGTTTGCG
Source organism: uncultured Pirellulales bacterium (assembly GCA_964576935.1). GTDB lineage: Bacteria > Planctomycetota > Phycisphaerae > Sedimentisphaerales > Anaerobacaceae > CAYMOE01. The sequence continues at coordinate 1,260 of CAZNXD010000209.1, forward strand.
CTTTACTTCTCGAAGACTCGTTCTTCCAAAACTACGAATCTTCAGCAATTCCGCTTCGGTCATCCGGACAAGCTGCCCGACTGTTTCCAGTTTAGTCGACTCCAGGCAGTTACTGGCCCGCACCGAGAGTTCCAATTCAGACAACGGCATGTTCAGCTTTGCTGCCAGTTCTTCGTCCACCGATTCTTCTTCGACAACTTCTTCAGCAGCTTCCTCGGCAACTGTCCCCAGGCCAAGTTCACTGTACTGAACAAACGGGTTGATGTACTTGCGCAATATCTTAGCTGCTTCCACTAACGCCATCTCCGGGGTAATTGTGCCGTCCGTCCAGATTTCAAGAATCAATTTATCATAGTTAGTGCGTTGTCCCACACGGGTATCTTCGGTTGAATACCGCACTCTCCTGACCGGAGAATAGGATGCATCCACAGCAACTCTGCCTATTTCCTGCTCAAACCGGTCCTCATTTGCTATCCGCTCGGCAGCTGGAATATAACCTCTGCCGTTTTCTACTATCATTTCCATCTGAAAATTTACGTTTTCGGTAAGGGTGGCAACAACCTTATTTTTGTCAACTATTTCAACGGATGCATCAGCCACAATGTCACCACTGGTAATTACTCCAGCCTTATTTGCCGAGACTGTCATCGTCTTGGGCCCTTCGCCGTTGAGCCGCACCACGAGGTCTTTTACATTAAGGACAATGTCCGTAACGTCCTCCATTATCCCATTTATTGAAGTAAACTCATGGTCCACATCTGCAATTTTGATACTCGTAACGGCACTGCCTTCCAACGATGACAGCAACACACGCCTCAGACTGTTACCAATGGTTGTGCCGAATCCGCGCTCGAACGGTTCAATATAAAACTTACCATACTCATTCGTCGAGACCAGAGTATCGCGCTCAACACGAGTCGGCAGCTCTAAACCACGCCATCTAATTCGCATAAAGGTCTCCTATGACTAATTCCCCTGTTAGCCTGATGCCGAACATAAACTCATAATCCTATCTCGAACAAAACTCCACTACCAGTTGCTCTTCAACCGGTATTTGAACATCTTCACGACTCGGAAGCGCCACAACCATTGCTGCTGGTTTATCCCGGTCAAGCTGCAGCCAGTTCTGCGTCGTAAAATTTGGATTTATATCCAGTTGCTGTTTCACCTTCTTCGCGCTTCGATTCGAGGATTTAATCGTTATCTTATCACCCACCTTAGTAGTATAGTCACTTACATTGACCTTTCGACCATTAACATGAACGTGACCATGCGAAATCAGCTGTCTTGCAGCTTTTCTTGAAGCCGCGAAATTAAGCTTATATACAACATTGTCCAGCCGCCTTTCCAGCAACTGAAGCAGTGTCTCACCGGTGTTACCCTTCATCTTTTCCGCCTTGTGGAAATAATGCATGAACTGGCGGTCAAGCAAACCGTAATATCTTTTTATCTTTTGCTTCTCACGCAGACGCACAGCATATTCGCTGGCCCTGCCGCGTCGCCAGCCGTGCATCCCCGGAGCCAGATTGCGGGTCTTCTTCTCAACCGGACATTTCGCCGTCTCGCACCTGATGCCCTTAAGCATCAGCTTCATGCCTTCACGCCGGCACAGCTTACAGGATGATTCAAGATATCGTCCCATTTATACTCCAAACTTATTGATTCACTAAACTCGTCTCCGTTTCGGAGGCCGACAGCCGTTATGTGGAAGCGGTGTTACATCCTCTATCGATGAAATCCGCAAACCCGCAGCCTGTAACGCCGATATCGCCGACTCACGCCCAGAACCGGGACCTTTAACCTTTATCTCAACTTCACGAACACCGTTTCGCATCGCCGCGCTCGCACATCGTTGCGCCGCTTGCTGAGCTGCAAACGGTGTACTCTTTCGCGAACCCTTAAATCCAACACAGCCGCAGGACGACGAACAAATCGTATCTCCGTCAGGGTCTGTCACTGTAATCAGAGTATTGTTAAACGTCGCCCTTATATATACGTTTGCCCTGACGACATTTCTTTTTATTTTACGCTTCGAGCTTTTTGCCATCTTTCAAACTGTCCTTTATTAACGAGCTTCTTTCACGCCTTTCTTGCCTGCAACCGTCTTGCGGGGACCTTTACGAGTCCGCGCGTTACTCTGTGTCTGCTGACCTCGAACCGGAAGACCCCTGCGATGACGAAGACCACGATAACACGTGATATCACGCAAACGGGCGATGTTCTGAGAAATCTGCCTGCGCAACTGACCGCCAACGACATAATTACGGTCAATGATTTGAGTTATCCGGCTAAGCTCATCTTCTGTCAGCTTGTTGGCCCGAGTCATCTTGTCTATGCCGGCCTCTTTCAGTATCTGCTCTGACGTATATTGACCAATGCCGTGTATATACGTCAGCGATATCCATATCGACTTGTCGTTCGGTATATCAACACCAACTATACGAGGCATATCTG
>CAZNXD010000210.1:0-2280 GCA_964576935.1 uncultured Pirellulales bacterium
CACTTACTCTTCAACTCGCACACTCATACCATCAACCACTACATCGAGCGAACTGATAACAATCAGCTCACCATCTTTAATTCCCTCTGCTACATAGGCAAACTCTTTGTCCGCTCGCATAACTTTCAATTCCTGAACAAATAACTTGCCGTCTCTGACTACCCACACTTCATTGCGGTTGCGTATAGCATCGCGAGGAACTGCTACACCATCCTTTAACACATTTCCCTTTATCAAAACCTCTACAAATACTCCCGGCAGCAATGCTATCTTCTCAGATGCCGAACCATCCATTGGTTTCGGCACTTCCACTACCACCGAGACCAGCCGACTTGTTTTATCTACCTGTCCCGTTGTTCTCGCTACATAGCCCGCCCAGGTACGTATGGAACCGGCAAATTCAGCTCTGACTTCAACCGGCGTTTTGCCTCCCGAAGAATTGGTGCCGTTCGAGGCGATACGCTCGTTAGGCACATCGAACCAGGCAAGCTCCTTATCCTCCAGAGGGACCTCAATCTCAATCGTACCTGTACCATAGGCCCTTCCCGCCGATTGGCCCGCCATGACATACTGGCCCATATCGACAGATTCATTAACAACACGCACATCTATCGGCAGCGTTAAGCTCGTACGTTCCAGACTAAGTTGAGCCGTAGCCAGGCTTGCCTTTGCCGATTCCAGAAGCGCTTCGGCTTGTTTAATCTGCGGCTCACGGAGAACCAAAGGCGAGCTCGGTTCGGTCCCCGGGTGAAGCTGCTGCCACTCATCCAGTGCTATATCAGCTTCAGCCTTTTCCAAATCCAGTTTAACCGTCGCATCTGCTACTCCGGCCCGAGCCTGTCGTACCGTAAGCTCATAGTCACGTGGGTCAATCTTGAAAAGCTCCTGTCCTGCTGAAATTAAACCGCCCGGCTTGAACTGAGGATTTATCGAAACCACCTTGCCTGAAACCTGCGGTACAATCTCAACTTCTACTTTTGCTTCGGCCGTGCCATAACCGGCGATTACCATTTGAATATCCTGCTTGTTCAGCTGCTGTACTTTTACCAACGGCGCAATTGCTTCTTCATATTTTCGCTGCGGCGGCTTTCGCAACAACAGCAGAACAATAAATACAAAAATCGCTGCCGAAATTATTACAATCGAAAGAAATAATTGCCGATGCTTACCTGCAAACCGCCTGATAGACTCCGGTAACTTCGACCACAGAGCTTTTAGCAAATTAACTACTTTGACCAATACGGCATTCATGCTTTACCTTTTTCAACTCTAATTGCTTTGTTATTTCTTCATCATCCCGACTTTTGATTGTCCGCTTCATCCTTGGCTCCAATCCAATCACCTCCCAGCGCCAAAAACAGATTAACTCTTGTCGTCCAAAGCTGACCTTTCAATAGTGCCAGCTCTTCTTCTGCTATTCTGCGGCGGCGCTCTGATTCCAATACCGTCAGGATACTCTCTACGCCTCTTGAATATCGTTGTTTTGAAAGCTCTTCTGCACCTTGAGCCTCGGCGAAACGACCCTCAACTTGTTTAAGCCGAATCTGCAGCATTTCTTCACTTACCAGGGCATCTTCAACTTCCTGCAACGCCATAAGAATCGTGCCTGCATAATTGGCCGCAAGCTCCGAGTATCTTGCCTTAGATGCATCGACCTGTGCTTTTAGCTGACCGCCTCTGAATATTGGCTGAGCCAGCCCCATCACTAATGAATAAACCTCCGCCTCATGACGAAAGATATCTCTGAACGTATCGGCGCTTCGCCCATAAGTCCCGGTCAGCGTTAGATCGGGATAAAGCTGTGCTATACTAACACCTACCTGCTCATTTGCCGCTCTAAGTGACATCTCTGCAGCTATCAAATCGGGCCGACGGTCAAGCAATGACGCAGGCAGTCCTATCGGAACCGGTTTTAAGTCGGGCAGCTCGGCCAAGCCATCACCCAACATTTCCGAATAGCCGGGCCGACGACCAACCAAAACATCCAACGCATGATGCGCTTTGATTAGCGACAGCTCCAGAGTCGTTTCCGTCGATTGTGATGCCGCCAGATTCTCTCTCGCCAATCTGACATCGACCGGTCCAACCAATCCCTGGCTGTACCTGCGCTCTACAATCTCTAATGTATTTCTTCTGCTTTCAGTGTTGGCCTTGGCAATTGCCAAACGCCGCTGCAAGGTTGCGATATCAACCCTTGCCTTTATCACACTTGCTATAATCGAATTAACAAGCACGCGTTCATTCGCCTCTGTTGCTAATAAATCCGCCAGGGCTTCCTGT
>CAZNXD010000210.1:2290-3702 GCA_964576935.1 uncultured Pirellulales bacterium
CATGCTTGAGCTTGCCGAACAAATCCAAAACATAAACAACGGATATATCCTGGCTGTACGTGGTAGTTAGCGCACTGACTTTGCTGGCGCCAAGATTAAGCGACGATTTGCGCCGGTCACGACCAAGGTTATACGTAATCGCAGGCCATTGCGCCCCGCGTGCCTCAGTCAATCCGGCTTGTGCCTGCAGAACTCGCGCCGCCGCCGCTTTCAAATCCCAGTTTCGCGCCAATGCCTCTACCACAAGCTCCGTAGTAGTCGCGTCACCAAACCGCATCCACCAGCGATAACTGGCTTCAATATCATTAATATCCTGACTATGCCGGCCCACATAGACAAATCCGCCCGCATCAGCGTCGGTATCCGGCCGCGTATACCTGGGCCCTACCATGCAACCTGCCAACGGCAGATAAGCCGTTAATATTGCATAGTACAGGATTTTAATCAGCCATGACTTATTCATGATAATTACGTTCACTTACTTTCTGCCGCCGCTTTTATCCCTTTCGCGGCAAAACACACCGAATGCTCCACTAATTGCTCAACCGGAACAGCCCCCATAATTTCGGCATAAAAGTCGCAGAACAAAAGCGGCTGTAATATTAAACCTTCTAAAGAATAAAAGCATAACATTGCCTTATCGGCAGAAAGGCCCGGCACCAGTTCTACCAAAACATTTCGTACAAGTTCGATGAAATCTCTGAATGCCTCTAACTCGACCAAATCCTCCTTCATATGTGGATTAAGCGTCTCGCGCACAATCAACTTAAACATTGGCATTCGCTCGTTTTGTCTGGCCAACGGTTCCAGGGCCTTTTCTATCATCCTGCGTAAAAGCAGTTCCAAAGTCGGCTTTTGGGAGTTCATTACCTCGTTGATAATCTCTATCTGCTCGGTAAAGACTTTGCCCATATGTCTTTGGAACATGGCCTTGTAGAGCTGGTCTTTGCCGCCGAAATGGTAGTTTACTGCGGCGACATTACACCCGGCCGATCTGGTCAAATCGCGAACACTGGTGTTGGAAAAACCACGCTCGCAAAACAGTTTTTCGGCCGCGTCCAATAATCTCTCACGCACCTGAGCGGAAGAATCCCCGTTTTTCACCTGAAAATCCATATTTAGACCCATCCTTATTAAATACTTGTTTCAAACAAAAGTATAAAACATATGTTTGAAATGTCAAGCGGTTTTTTCCTTGGCTCAGAAATTAATTCAGGCCGAATGCGGCATCTAAGTGCTGTACACTGCCCAGTCTTAGAGTGTGGAATGCTGCTCAGGAATGCGCGCAAAAAGTCTGCGCCAAGCAAAACTGTAAATCATCGCCTCTTGATAAGGTGGTCCGCTGTTAGTGCAGTTCGAACAGCGACTGCGTCTTAATCATGGTCACCTGGTCGGGATAGGCGCTGAAGGTA
>CAZNXD010000211.1:0-3701 GCA_964576935.1 uncultured Pirellulales bacterium
TGTCCCGATTGCTCCGGCCCTAAGATATTTCCCGCCCCGCGTATCTCCAAATCCCTCAGCGCGATTCTAAAGCCCGCCCCGAGATGCGAATACTCTTCAATCGCTTTTAACCGCCTGGCAGCCACCGGTGTTATCGAGCGGTTTTTGGGAAGCAGCATATAGGCATACGCTCGATGCTTATATCTTCCGACCCTGCCTCTAAGCTGGTGCAGCTCAGCCAATCCGAACCGGTCGGCCTCGTCGATAAAAATCGTATTGGCGTTTGGAATATCCAGCCCCGATTCGATAATTGTAGTACAAACCAATACGTCAGTCTTGCCTAATACGAAATCTATCATTGCCCCCTCAAGCTCGCGCTTACTCATCTGCCCGTGCGCGATAGCAAACTTTATATCACCGTCGCCGAATAGCTTTCGCAGCTCCCATGCCTTTTTCTCAATCGTCTTGACGCGATTGTGCAAAAAGAACACCTGCCCCTGACGATTCATCTCTCGATACACCGCCCGCTTAATCAGGTTCGGGTCATACCTTGTAACCTGTGTTACCACCGCTCGTCTGTCCAATGGCGGTGTACCCAATGAACTGATATCACGCAGGCCGAGCATCGACATGTGCAGTGTTCTCGGAATCGGAGTTGCCGTCATTGTCAGGATATCTACATTGATTCGCATCTTCTTTAGCTTTTCTTTATGCCCAACTCCGAACCGCTGTTCTTCATCGATAATCAACAGCCCCAAATCTTTAAAGCCCACATCACCACTGAACAACCGATGCGTTCCAATCAAGATATCGACCTTGCCCTCTCTGGTCCGCTTAATTATGTCGCGTGTCTCTTTCGTCGTTCTGAATCTGTTCAGTACCTCGATACAGACCGGAAAGTCTGCAAACCGCTCGGCGAACGTCCTTCCGTGCTGCACACATAAAACTGTTGTAGGCACCAAGGCCGCGACCTGCTTTCCGTTTTCGACCGCCTTGAACGCCGCTCGCATCGCAAGCTCGGTCTTTCCGTAACCCACGTCCCCGCACAGCAAACGGTCCATCGCCGTCGGCTGTTTCATATCAGATTTTATCTGCTCGGCTGCCGTCGTCTGGTCAGCCGTCTCCTGATATGGAAACGATTCTTCAAACTCTACCTGCCAGTTCGAATCGGCCCCGTATGTAATTCCCTTCATTGCCTGGCGCTTAGCCTGAACCTCCAACAATTCCGCCGCCATATCGCGCACAGAGTCGGCGACTTTCTTTTTCTGTCGCAGCCATTTTTTCGAACCGACCTTACTCAAGCCGGGCCGCTTCGGGCTGGTGCCGATATACTTCTGCACCAAATGAATATTGCCTGATGACACCTGTATCTTCGCCTGGTTTGCATATTCGAGCGTCAGATACTCACTCGTACCGCCTTTTTCTTTTATGGTTGTAATGCCGCGAAACTTGCCGATACCGTACGATGCATGCACTACATAATCGCCGACCTGCAAATCCTCTAATGTATCTACCGGTGTGGTTGCTCCTATTGCTCGTACTCTTCTGCGCAAAGCAAATTGGCCGAACAATTCGTGGTGGCTTATCACTATTGTATTGAGTGACTCGACTATGAAACCCTGATTGACGAAACCTTTGAGCAGCTTGAAATTACGAGGCACTTGCCCTTTGTCCTGTTCGATAATCTCAGTAAGCCGTTTTATCTCCGCTTCAGCTTCGCAGTACAGATTGACCTTTTTTCCTTTTTGCGCAAGGTTGACCAATTCTTCCAGAGCTTCTTTATGTCCCGACCATACTGTTGCTTTGTGCTGAAACTGCTGTACGGATTTTACGTTGAGCTTTAAGTAATCCTGCGTATCGGCCCCGGCGAACCTGCAAATTCGAAGCTGGGCAAATTTTCCTAATGCTTCATGAAGCTGCGACCATTTATAAAGCCGCTCTGGCCGTTGGGATCTTTCCAAATAGACCCTCGCAACTTCCTCGATATCGTTAGGCTCTTCCAAAACGACTAACGTCTCTTGCGGCAGAACATTAAGAAACAGCTCCTTTTGCTCGTCACCGGCCCCGCAGGTCGCGGAGATAACTTCTACATTATCAACCTGCTCCGTTGACCGCTGTGTGTCCAGATTTATTCTTCGAATACTCTCGATAGTATCACCGAAGAAATCCAGACGCAGCGCAACCCCGCACCAATTGTCTGTTCTCTGTGCCTGCTCCCCCTGGTCATATGCAGTGTGTTCTGACCTGTCAATTGGTGCGGGGCAAGCCAGCGGTGCGTATATATCAATAATACCGCCTCGCTGTGCGAACTGGCCCGGCAAATCGACCTTATCGACCCTCTCAAAATCATTATCGATAAGCCATTTTACTATTAACTCAGGCGATTTTTCCGCTCCGGCTTTGAGCTGTAAACTGCTTTGCCGGAGAGCTTGGGCCGACGGCACCGGCTGCTGCAATGCCTGTACCGACGTCGTAATAACAAGATTGCATTTCTCTTCGCGCAATGCGCGATACGCAATACGCGATACAAGCTTAGCTCGCTCGGCGCGAATCTCATCGGTAGCATCGGCTAATTCTTCTTCGCCCTCCCAGGCCGGCAGGGCGGTGACATTTTGAGCGCCGAACGCGGACAAATCATCTGTTGCCTTATCCGCATCGTCGAGGTGCGGCCGAATATAAAGGATGGGTCTTTGCAGCTTCTCGGAAATATGCCCAGCCAGTAAAGGCGCAAAGGATCCCCACGTCCCTTCGGCCGAAACCATCCCCCCTTGTTCTATGGTAGCCAGCCTAGCGACTATTTCGCAGACCGTTTTATCCTGCCCAAGATCCATAGGGTTCTCGGTTTTTATCAATATAACTTATCGCCGGGCCAAATGCGAGTATGCTTAAACCAAATAAGAAACGGCGGGTTATTCAAAACAACCCGCCGTGATAAATCAGAATATAAACAAGGTGGAACTTAGCCCACAGGAGCTTATTTTCCCAACAATTTTTTGGCCGTGGCTATAACGTTTTCGGAGGTGATGCCGAAGTGAGCGAAAGCCTCTTTATATGGTGCTGACGTGCCGAATTCGCTCATGCCGATAAATATTCCCTTTTCACCCAGGTATTTACTCCAGCCTAACCCTATCGCAGCTTCAATACCGACACGGGCTGTTACCTGTGGCGGTACCACCGAGTCCTTGTATTCCTGAGACTGTTTCTCAAACAATTCCCAGGACGGCATTGATACCACTTGTGCTTTAATCCCCTCAGACTCCAGTCCCTCAGCCGCACATAAAGCGACTGAAACTTCCGAACCGCTCGATAGAAGCAATACATCGGGATTGTCTGCGGGCTTAACCGCATAAGCGCCTTTAGCAAGGTTCTTCGCCGAGGTATATTTCTCTTGGTCCAGAACCGGCAGACCCTGCCGCGTCAGCAATAATGCCACCGGCCCGTCATGATATTCCAACGTGAACTTCCATGCCTGTGCCGTCTCATTCGCATCGGCAGGGCGGATAACTATCAAATTCGGCACCGCCCGAAGTGAGGGCAGGTGTTCAGCTGGCTGATGCGTCGGTCCGTCTTCACCAAGACCTATACTGTCGTGTGTGAAAACAAATATTGTTGGATAGCCGCTCATTGCCGCAACACGAATTGCTGGTCTCATATAGTCACTGAACACGAAAAACGTACCGCCGTATGCCCGACACAAACCGCTGACCGATATACCGTTCATC
>CAZNXD010000212.1:0-3697 GCA_964576935.1 uncultured Pirellulales bacterium
GCAGTTCGGCACCGCTGACGGCTAATGACTAAAAACTAACGACTATAAATAGTGCCAGTGAGATATCGGCTAAATGTAGTTTGGCGTTGGTCGCCGGCACGTTGGAAAAATCCGAAATATGGCTAAGGGTTGCAAGTGCCCGATGCCTTTTTTGTTTATCTGTAGAGTAACTTTCCGTAAGGAGAACCAGGAATGGCCGAGCAGACAGAAACTGAATCAGCCAGCAATATTGTCAAAATCGAAGACGCAGGGCCCTGCAAGAAGAAAGTAATTGTCGAGATTCCCGCAGAGACCATCAATAAACAAACCGACAAACAGTACGACAGCTTAGCCAAAGAGGCTGCCGTGCCGGGCTTTCGAAAAGGCAGAGCACCGAGACGGCTGCTGGAGAAACGGTTCGGCAAAGAAACAACCGAGCAGGTCAAGCTAAAGCTTCTGGCTGACGCGAGCGACTCGGCTGTGAAGGATAATGAGCTCGATATCATAGGCGAGCCGGACATTGATTATGAGAATATAGAGCTGCCGGAAGAGGGGGCGATGAGCTTTGAATTCGAGGTTGAGGTCCGGCCTGATTTCAAATTGCCCAAGCTCGAAGGCATCGCCGTCGAGAAACCCAGGCTGGAGGTTACAGACGAGCAGGTTGATACCGAATTCGAGCAGCTTCGCAGGTACTCGGGCGTATGGACGCCTCGTGAAGACGGCGGGATTGAGCTGGACGACCAGATAATCGCCGACGCGGTGCTAAAAGTCGAAGATGTCGAGGAAGAAGAAAAGCTCGATAATACTGAAATCTCCGTAAGGGCAAGCGGTTTTGTCGGCCAGGTTCCGGTTCAGGAATTAGATAAGCTTTTGGTCGGGGCAAAAACGGGCGATACGAAGAAAACAACCGTCGAAGTACCGAAGACCTACTTCCGCGAAGAGTATCGCGGTAAAAAGGTTGATATCACTATTGAGGTCAAGGAAATCAAGTATCTCAAACCGGCAGAGGTGAACGAACAATTCCTGTCTCGGTTCGGCGTGGAGAAGGTTGACGAGCTTAAAGAAAATATCCGCAACAGTCTGCAAGGCAGGCTTGAAAGGCAGTTGAAAACTCAGATGGCCGAGCAGGTGTATAAGTACCTGCTTGATAATGCAGATTTTGAGCTGCCGGCGTCAGTAGTAGCCGATTATTCTCACAACATTTTCCGCCGACAGTACGCCAACCTTATGATGCAGGGTTTGCAGCGTGAGCAAATCGAGCAGCATATGGCCGAGCTTCAGGCCAGCAGTGAGCAGCAGGCCCATCAGCAGCTAAAGAGTTACTTTATTATGGACAAGGTGGCCAAGCAGTTCGAATTTGAGGTCAACGATGAAGAGCTGAACGGTCATATTGCGCAGTTGGCTATTCAGCGGGGTCAAAGACCTGAGCGGATGAAAGAGCAGATGGTCAAGGACGGCTCGTATGAATCGCTGCGGCTGCAGGTTCGCGATGAAAAGGCAGTCGAGAAGATACTCGAATCGGCGAAGATTACCGAAGTGGAGCCTAAAGAGGCCGTTAAAAAAGTGAAAAAATCGGTCAAAAAGCAAAAAACGGCTGAAAAAGTAGAGAAACCGGCCAAAAAGAGCACTAAAAAAACGACTAAAACAGCTAAAAAAAGCACAACGTCTGATAAAAAGACACGCAAAACCACCAAAAAAACGACTAAAAAGAAAACTGACAAGTGAAATTGCCGATATAGAACCTAAAGCGCTGCGGTCATATTGTGGGGCTGTGGTGTTGAGGGTCGGCTTAAGGCAACGCAAGTTTAGGGAAAGACCACATGATGGAGTATCCGGTGAATAAAATCCTTCCAGGCAATCCGCAACACTTAGCTGAACTTCAAGGGACCGATGTTTACGACCAGGTTCGGCAGTCTCAATACCAGCGGACACGTGAGATGACGCTGGATGATATGCTGCTGGACAATCGCATCGTCTTTCTGATTGGTGAGATAAATTATGCCCGTGCGGCTGAGATAATTATGAAGCTGCTGTACCTGGATAATCTCAAGCGTGCCAGCGAGATAAATCTCTATATCAATTCACCCGGCGGCAGTGTTGACGATACGATGGCTATCTATGATACGATGCGGTTTCTGAGCTCGCCAATAGCCACGTTCTGTATCGGCAGAGCCCAGTCGGGCGCGGCGGTGATACTCGCGGCCGGAACAAAAGGCAAGCGACATGCCCTGCCTCATGCCAAGATAATGCTGCTTCAGCCGTGGGGCGGCGTTACGGGACAGGCGTCGGATATCAAGATACAGGCCGAAGAAGTTCTAAAGGCCAAGAAAATAATTAACGAGCTGCTGTCGAAACATTCCGGCCAGCCGGTCGAGAAAATCGAACAAGAAACCGAACGTGACAGGTATATGACGGCTGATGAGGCCATGGAATACGGCTTGATTGATGAAGTTCTTCACGAAGAGAAAGAGAAAATGAAAGAAGAAGAGGAAGAAGAAAAGGAAAAAGATAAAGATTAAAACGAGTTGATTAAAGAAGGCAGCTATGACAGTTAACCAAAACTTAGTACCGATTGTAATTGAAAAGAGCGGGCGGACCGAACGCGCGTACGACATATACTCGCGGCTGCTGAAAGACCGGATTGTATTCCTTGGCGGTCAGATTGATGACGCGGCGGCGAATTTGATAATCGCGCAGATGCTGTTTCTGAGCAATGAGGACAGCAAGACCGACATTCATTTTTACATTAATTCGCCGGGCGGCTCTATCAGCGCGGGCCTTGCGATATATGACACGATGCAGTTTCTCAGATGCAATGTCGCAACGTACTGCGTGGGCCAGGCGGCGAGTATGGGCGCGGTTCTTCTGGCGGGCGGAACGGCGGGCAAGCGATACCTGCTTAACAACAGCCGGGTGCTTCTGCATCAGCCTTTGATTGCCGGAGTATTGACCGGGCCTGCAACAGATTTAGATATCGAAGCCAAGGAGATATTACGGCTTAGAGAACGGCTGTATAAGATACTGGCACAGCATACGGGCCAATCGGCGGAAAAAATCGAAAAGGACTGCGACCGCAACCTCTGGCTGGAAGCGGCCGAAGCGATAAAGTACGGTCTGGTCGACAGGATTCTTCAAAAGGCGCCCGAGATTGTCACCAAGAAAGAAGAACTCGAAGACTAAGGCAGCTAAAATTGCAATAAGGTTATTGTTTCAAACAAGGAGAGATAAGTGAGAACAATAACGACAATCATCCTCATTTCAGCACTATTGATTACGGTATCCGGCTGCATTTCCAGCGCTCATGTGAAGAACATTGAGAATAAGAACTTTCAACTGGACCAGCTTAACAAGCAGCTCGAAAAGCAGATCGAAGAATCGCAAGCCAAAAATAATGAGCTTCAAAAGCAACTGGAGACGCTGTCTGAGTTGGACCATGAAAAAAGAATTAACAGTTTGTATGAGCTTGAGACGGTCAAACTTGCCAAATACACGAACCTTTACGACAAAGACAAGAACGGCACAAAAGAAAAGTTAATCGTCTATATTCAGCCTATAGATGTCGAGGGTGACTTAATAAAGGCGGCGGGTTCGGCAGAAGTGGAGCTTTGGGATTTGAGCCAGGAGAGTAAAAAGGCTTTGCTGGCCAAGTGGGAAACAGGGCCGGATGAATTAAAGAAGATGTGGTACGCGACAGTAGTGAATGCGAACTTCCGCCTGG
>CAZNXD010000213.1:0-3676 GCA_964576935.1 uncultured Pirellulales bacterium
ACCGTCAGAGAACTTGCTGTTGAACTTGCTTATCTTGACGCCGCAGGATACGCCAACACACAGCAGAGCATCGCCTACACAAAAGAATTTTGCAGCTCTCTCAAAATCGACGAAGGTTTCAGAATAAAAGATTTCCTCGGTAAGATGCTAACCAACACTATCGGTCAGGAAAAAGCCCAACAGATTCAAAACGAAATAGCAGGCCTGCTCCAGCAGAGAGACCCATTCATACCGCTGCGCTCGGCTGAAGCTCCAGCCGTTGCCTCAGCCCTTCAAGGCGAACACCCTCAGGCAATAGCAGTTATTCTTTCAGAACTGTCAGCCAAAAAAAGCTCCGAGGTACTCAAACTTCTGGACGAGCAAATCAGACAAGATGTGGTTTCCAGAATGACATCCGGTGAAAGGCTCACCGCCGAGGCCAAAACTCACGTCGCTGAAATGATTTGTTATAAGCTAAAAAGCATGAAAACCGATGAAGGCCCTGCTCAGCAATTGCACCCTGAGCAGACACTCAGAAAGGTGGCCATAATCCTAAGAAACCTTAGCAAAGATCTGCGAGACGGCCTGCTCACTGCCATTAAAGGCAAAGACGCTGAAGCCGCCGAAAAAGTCACAAATCTGATGATTGTCTGGGATGATATACCAATTATTACCGACAGGTCACTCCAGGAAATACTGCGACAGGTTGAAGCAAAGGATCTGGCTTTAGCGCTAACAAAGGCCGATGAGACAATCGTAAAAAAAATCCGGTCTAATATCTCTGAACGCGCCGCTCAAACACTGGATGAAGAGGCTTCATTAATGTCAGCCCCAACTTCTGAGGATATACAATCGGCCAGGAAACGAATCGTCAATACACTAAGACAGCATAACCAAAGCGGTGACCTCGCATTTGTGGAAGAGTAAATACCCTATGCAGCCGCTAAATGTAAATCTTGACAGGCCCATCGAAAAGGCCGACATCATAGGCAGTCAAATCAACGATGCCGCAAATGCAGACCCCAACCGGCAAAACATCGACCAATTAAGCTCAGAAACTCAGCAGCAAAAAGCTGAACTAACACAGTTGTGTTCCACTCTTAAAAGCATAGTCGATACGCTTAGCCAGTTTCAAGACTCGGCTTTTGTCGCACATAAAGAAGATATTGCCAAGCTCTCCGTGGAAATTGCACGAAGAGTACTTGCGCAAAAAATCCAGGAAGGTGATTACGAGATAGAGTCAATCATTCGTCAGGCTATGGAAGGTCTGACAGTAAAGCAGGATGTAGTTGTGCGTTTGAATCCTGCGGACCATACACGCATCGAACAATTGCTAAAGAGTTCCGAATTCAGCGATTTCAAAAGACTTGCTTTCGTGCCGGATGAAAAAATCAAACAAGCTGAATGCATCCTTGAAACACAGCGCGGCACAATCGAGGCTCTTATCGAAGAAAAACTTCAACGCATAGCTGAAGTCCTGAAAAAAGCCCAATAGACTTATGACTCAAAATAAAACCAAAACTGTTGCGATAGACTTCGAGAGGTTAACGACGGTGCTCGATGAGATAAATCTAAACTGTTGCAAGGGCACCGTAGTTAAGGTCTCAGGAATGACAGTCGAGTCAAACGGTCCGATGCTGGGTCTGGGCGAGCTCTGCAGCATACGTCTTCGCGACAACCGACGTGTCCTTGCTGAGGTAGTCGGCTTTCGAAGCGAACGAGTAATCCTGCTGCCGCTCGAACATATAACGGGAATATCAGCAGGCGATGCAGTAGCAGCTCACAGCACCCCAAGATACATCAAACTAAGCGATGCGGTGCTCGGCCGAGTACTTAACGGGCTTGGCGAACCAATCGACAACAAAGGACCCCTGACAGGTAGCGACAAAAAAGGTCTCGATGACAGAAGTCCTGAACCGCTAAGTAGAGAAAAAATAAATCAGCCGTTATCACTCGGCATAAGGTCTATCGACGCACTAACCACCTGCGGCAGAGGCCAGCGCGTCGGCATCTTCTCCGGAAGCGGCATCGGTAAAAGCGTCCTGCTCGGTGACATTGCCAACTCCAGTGACGCTTCGGTAAATGTTGTAGCTCTTATAGGTGAACGTGGAAGAGAAGTGAGAGAATTCCTCGAAGAAAACATCGGCCCTGAAGGCCTGGCTCGAAGCGTAGTTGTTGTTGCAACCTCAGATTCACCGCCTATCCAGCGAGTCAAGGCAGCTTTTGTTGCAGTATCCATCGCAGAATACTTCAGAGACAAAGGTAAAGACGTTTTGTTTATGATGGATTCTCTGACCCGATTTGCTCAGGCTCAGCGCGAAATCGGCCTTGCCGCAGGTGAGCCTCCGGCTGCCAAAGGCTACTGCCCAAGTGTTTTCTCGCTCATGCCTCGTTTGATTGAGCGATTGGGCAAAAGCACAGCAGGAAGTATTACCGGTATTTTAACTGTCCTCGTTGAGAACGATGATTTGACCGATCCGGTTGCCGACAGCGCAAGAAGCCTGCTCGACGGCCATATAGTCCTGTCCCGCAAGCTGGCCGAAAGAGGTCATTACCCAGCTGTGGATATCCTGGGCAGTATCAGCAGACTCATGCCGGCCGTTACATCCGACGAACACAAGCTTGCCGCGCAAAAACTCAGACAAATATATGCTATCTACACCGACGCTGAGGACCTTATAAATATCGGCGCGCTATCACCGGGCAGTAATACACGCATAGACGGCGCCGTTGCACTCATCGATAGAATAAGAAACTTTTTAATTCAGCCCGTAAGGCAGAAAGTACAGTTTCAGGATACCATTAAACAATTGATGGAAATCACCCGTGCATGGGACCAGATGCTAAACGTTCAAAGCACAAAAATGGAAGTTAAATGAAAAAATTCGTATGGCGGCTGCAGCGCGTGCTCGAAGTAAAACAAAGAGAACTACAGTCAAAAAGAACTGAACTATTTGAGATAACCGAACATCTTGCAGTTAAAAGAACCATGTTACTTGCCCAGCAGCGATTGTTACAGCAAGTAATTGAAGAAGTTGCACGGAATAAGTCAAAAGAAAAGTTCGCGCAGCAGCAGTTACTCTTAAAAAGTTCGCAAGTAAATGACAAAAGGATAAAAGAATTAAAGATCGAGGTCGCGAGCCTTCAGGCCAGACAAAGAGAAAAAATCGCCGAGTTTCTTAAAATCAAAAGATTCACCGAAGCTCTCGAAAAGCTTAGGGAAAAAGCAAAACAGGAATTTATAGCAGAACAGGAAAAACTCGAACAAAAAGAAATGGATGAAAGGGCGGCGTTAAGATTCGCTCGCAGGATGATTGCAGCCGAATCTGCTTAGCCAAATGTCAGAAAACTTTAGCATACATCGGCATATATAATCAGGAGAAACAAAAGTGAACAAAAAAATACTAATACTGGCAATAGTATTAGCCCTGGTAAGCTTTGCAGGTTCTTTCCTGGTGGCTTTTCTGACGGGCAACAAGGCTCCCGTAGAAACTCAGCCCGTACAAAACCCGCAAGCCGACGGTCAACTGGCGGCAACTACACAACAGAACCAATTTCCAAATCCTTCTCCCAATGCCCCGAGCCAGGCAACAACATTAGCCCTCACTGAGAGACATCTTAAGAATCTTATCCAGGATGTTCGGGAAAAAATAAACGAATACAAGAATAAGCTCAATAGCCTGGAACTGCGGGAAGA
>CAZNXD010000214.1:0-3666 GCA_964576935.1 uncultured Pirellulales bacterium
TCAGCGGATTTTCTGCCTGTATGATCACGAACTTCGGCTTTTAATTTCAACGTCTTTTCCATACCGCCTCTTTAACTCATTTGGTTGTCAATTATCATTGAACAAACTGCTTACCGATTCGTTGTTATGAATTCTTCTTATCGCCTCGCCCAGCATCGACGAAACGCTCAAAACTTTAACACCAAGCTTCCTGGCCGCATCGCTTAAGGGAATTGTGTCTGTTACCACAACCTCGTCAATAGGCGCTTCGGCAAGACACTCAGCAGCATCTCCTGCAAAAACTCCGTGTGTGGCTCCGACAAACACTTTTTTCGCCCCGCGCTGTTTCAATAACTCAGCGGCGGTGCAAACAGTTCCGGCAGTCGCTATAATATCGTCGCACATCAAAATCGTCCGGCCTTCGACTTCACCGATTATCTGCTGTGCCTCAACCTGCCTGCTATTGACCCTTTTTTTATGAACGATAGCCAGCTCGCCGCCTAAATGTGCTGCGTAACGTGCTGCGATTTTCATATTGCCGACGTCAGGTGAAACCACCGTCAGCTTTTCGAAATTTTTCTTTTTGAAGTATTTGCTTAAGACTAATTCACCAGTCAGATGATCCACCGGTATGTCGAAAAAGCCCTGAAGCTGCGGGGCATGCAAATCAATCGCCAGGACTCTATCTGCACCGGCTGTTGTTATCAGATTCGCGACCAGCTTTGCTGTAATCGGCACCCGACCTTCATCTTTTCTGTCCTGCCGAGCATAACCGTAATACGGAATCACCGCTGTTACCCGCTTAACCGAGGCCCGCTTTAAACAGTCTATAAAGATAAGCAGCTCAACCAGGTTCATCTCCTGGGGCTGATACGTTGACTGAATAATAAAGCAATCCCTGCCCCGAACGTCATCCTCGAGCTTAATAACCTTCTCGCCGTCTGGAAACACCTCTATGTTCGAGCAGCCGAGCGGAATCTTGAGATAATCGCAAACCTTCTCTGCCAAAGCGGGATTGCTCGTTCCAGAAAATATTTTTAAGTCATCTTCCATAGTGCTTACCCGCAGCCTCCTGCTTGTTGTGTTGGTAACTTTGCCGCCTTGCCCGGGGTTTCGTTATTGGCCCCGGTAAATACACCCGATACGGCACCATCTTCCATGGTCGCCCCGTCTCGCAAATAAGCAAAAGGCCCAATCCGGCAGGCCTTGCCTATTTTAACCCTGCCGTGTATGTAGGTGAACGGTTCGACTATTGTATCCTGCCCTATTTTTGCCCTTGCGTCAATCCATGTGTTGTCAGGGTCAACAATTGTTACTCCGCCGTCTATAAGCTCTTGCTGAATCCTGTGCTGCATAATCCTGCTTGCGGTGCTGAGCTGCTGGCGGTCGTTAATCCCCATTGCCTCTTCGGGCCGAACTGCTGTTACCGCTGCGATCTTGCGGCCTTTGGACAATATAATAGACAAAGTGTCGGTTAGATAGTATTCACCCTTGATATTATCGGGCTTTACTTGTTCCAGGGCCTCGAACAGCACCTTATTATTGAAAAGATAATAGCTGGGATTAACTTCTTTAATCTTGCGCTGCTCATCCGTGCAGTCGTTATGTTCGACTATGCCCTCAATATTACCTTTGGCATTGCGGACGATTCGGCCATAGCCGGTCGCGTCTTCCAGTACCGCCGTCGCCAGAACCGCCGCCGGGCCGGCTTGTTCGTATGTCTCAATCAATGATTTCAGTACTTCTGAGCGAATCAAAGGTCCATCACCGCACAATATCAGTGTCTGGCCGTCGAAATCTTTCAGATGTTCCTTGCAGCACAGGACCGCATGGGCGGTACCGTTTTGCTGCTCTTGTTTGACCCAGACGATATCGTCGCAGTCGCTGAATCGCTGCTGAACCTGCTCTGAGCCGTAGCCGACCACGACATAAATCTTATCCACACCGATGTCCCTGCAGGCATCGAGCACATAAGCGAGCATCTCTCTGCCGCAAACCTCGTGCAGCACCTTCGGCAGCTCGGTTTTCATCCGGCTGCTTATTCCGGCGGCCAAAATTATCGCAACTCTATGTTTCACAGTAGCTTATATTTGCCTTTTGATTTTTAAAATTTACTTTTCTGAATCTACCCGGCCAGGACTCGAACCTGGAATATGGGCACCAAAAGCCCATGTGTTACCGATTACACCACCGGGTAACTATAAAAGCACAAAATTCAAAACTCATCAGCTGTCACGGGAGCCGAACAGACCGGCTCGACAGGACTCTGTCGGAGGCTTGAGTCAGCCACGCCGTGATACTGCTGACCCCACAAGGCCGTTCCTACAGCCGCAAGCTACCCCTTGCGACAGAGTATTATTATTTCAGTCGCGGCAATATAATCAATCACCAAATAACTATCAAGCTTTTTTCTATATCGACAAAAAATTAAGCATATCAGTACTGAAAACACCGATTCCGGCAGAAAGCTTGGAAGGAATCTCGACTTTAAACGTCTCTATGATTAGAATGCTCCGGCTTTGATACAGCGAGGCGGTAAATATGACTAAAATGTATGTCCTGGCCAAATGTATCATTACAGTTCTCGGCATCTATGCCATAAGCGTTGCTCTGAGAGCTGTGTTCCTGCCGGTAAGGTTTGCTTCAAATGCGGTAGGCCTGAGTGGAGGAGCAATCATTCTTATTTGCGTTTATCTATTGTTATGCCTGGCGGTTTATTTCGCCCTGTTCAGAGATAGTGGTTTTGCCCGGCGATTGGCTGGTCCGCCCAAGCCGGATGAGACGCTGGTTGCAATACCGGATTTTGTAAAAGCCCTTCGTATAGCAATCGTCTTTGCGGGATTGATGCTCCTGCCGGGAGCACTGCATTACCTTGTAAATCTGACAAATCTGCCGGTGATGTTGCGTGCTTTACTTTTTGCCGCTTTTGGCTCCGAGCAATTCAGCCATCAACTACCCAAAAACATCTGGGGTATAGTAAATGTGTTAACTGCCTTGGTTCGCCTTTGCTTAGTGGCTTATCTTATTATCGGTGCACCGGCTTATATCAGATGGCAGGTGCGAAAAGTCACTTCTCAATCGCGAAAACACGATACTAACACCGTAACGACGGGAGAATGAATATGAATAATACGAAGACCTTCGCCAAAATCATCTTAGCCGCAATAGGGATATATTTTCTGATTCAACTTATCTTTCAATCATTTTACCCTATTGCAATACAGGTAACTTCCTTTTCGCGGGAATCTTTCTGGTTAATGTGTGGCTCTATCTTTATCTCAGCAATAGCCATATTGCTCGTATGGTACTTCTTTTTCTACTTGCGAGATTGGTTGGCCGAAAAAATCGTCGGAACATCCACAGGTTATGAGCCTCATGAGCAAATTAATTGGTTTCCCTTAGCCATGCGTTTAAGTTGTGTTTTTGCAGGCCTATATTGCCTTTATAACGCAATGTGGAAATTGATGCGTATTATCCACCTATTACGATTGTATGTGGGAAGAGAAAACTCTTTCATGACAAACCAATCGGGTTTGGCAGAAATAATTAATTTTTCGCTGTTTCTTGCTGTTGGCGTTTATTTTCTCTGCGGTGCACCGCATTTTGTCCGCTGGCAGGTAAGAAAAACACTCGAACAGTGCAAGACTATGGAGGAGTCAGCGTAACTGTTTTGCCCTGGACTTTTAT
>CAZNXD010000215.1:0-3633 GCA_964576935.1 uncultured Pirellulales bacterium
GTTAACTCTTGCCTTGGCTACAAGCAAAGCTGCTTCAAGGTCAGCTGCTCCCGCCGAAACCAGTTTACGAGTAAGCTTCTGCTCAACTGTAGTTTCATCGAGCTGCCTGGCCAGACTCGCAGTCTCGGTCTTCGCCTGGTTCAGCTGTTCGGTAAGTTCTTCAACTCTTCGCTCGGCACTCTGTGCCCTTTTGCGATAGCGGATTGATTCGGCAACCAGCTTGGCATTGTCAGTCAATGTCTCATCGCCGGTTTCTGTGTCTTCTGACATAACTTGTGCTTCTGCATCAATCTGACTCATGATACCTGCCTCATAAACTATTCATTAACTGCATCGTATCCTAATTCTTTGAGCACCTGCTCAGCTGGAACGCCCAGCTCTTTTTTGATTTTTGCTTCCTCCAATTTCTCCTTCAGGTTCTCCGGCAACGGGCTTGGGAAAATCACTTCAATCTCCCGCTCGGCTTCGCTTGTCTGGTAAACTTTCGCCTTATCCAGAATCGTCAAAACCATTCGAGCTATGTTCTTAATGCCCTGGCTGTAGGTGAACCTTTTTCGCTCGGTTTTGCTTAGCATACCTATCAGCGTCAGCTTTAACGCAACCGCGCTTGTGAGATTGCCGAGTTTGTTCTTCAGCACACCGGCCACGACAGGCGTAACGCCGCTGGCCTTATCCATAGCCTCTCTGATTTCCGCTATGTGCGCATTTTCACTCGGATTTGTCGAATCCCCGCCGAACTCTTCGATACTCGCTTCGGGATTATCCGTACACCACATCCTGCCCGGAGCAACCGGACGGTTTTCAAAACCGTCGATACCCTTGCCAAGATACATCTTGAAAGACTGGAACGTAATTCTGTTCGCCCTGTCACTAAGCCGCGTATTCAGCTCATCCTGAAGCGAAATTAATGGCTCGACATCACTCAGCCCTTCGTAATAGTAAGGCTGTGCAATATTCTGAATGTGCACTATTGGCAAAAATCCCCAGCTCAGCTGCCCTTCCGCTACGAGCTCTTTATCTTCATACCGCTGCCAGTAGTTCGGCGATGTGATTTCCGTTACCGCTACTGTCTCCCGGCTGTCACCGCCTTTTTTATTTGAAGACAACAGCCGAGATAAAAACGTATTGCTTCTGCTAACCTGGTTTCGCTTCTGAATGAAATGCTGAACGTAATACCTGATTGTTCGATAGTCGTCTTCTTCCAGGACCGGCAATGCCCTTGGTGCTTCTATCAGCTCCAGATCGATTTCACGTGCCAGTTGCAGCACGTTATCAAAAGAGAGAGAGGAGGAGTGTTCAAAGGGGGCTTGACCGCCGTTTGTTAGGCGGGTCAATATATTTTCGCCAGGCCTGACTATACAATCGACAAAGCCGTACACACTTCCGAGCACCGCCATGTCCTGGAAGAATCCGATTCCGCTGTTAGCCGCAAACACCGCCTTTATAAGGCCTTCAATTTCTGCGCGTCTTTGGCTATTCGAAGACTTCGAGGCAAAACCAATCATTTTGCCGAAAAGAAAATCCACCGCCGCGTTTATCCGCCACGCGATGTCGTTCTCTATCACTACTTCTTTACGCTGAATGTCACGCACCGCCTGACCGCTGAAGAACGCACCCGGCGAATGTGCCAGACCCGTTATCCGCGCTGGCAATCCGTATTCCTGCGCCTGGACATAACATCTGCCGGACTCGTTAACTTTTCTGTCAGCCCCGGTCAGACTGTTTGTCTCGACCATGCGGTTGGCATAATATTCCCAGAGCTTATTAAAGTGCCCCGCGATATCAGCCGCTCGTTCTTCGATGAGCCAATCGAGCAAATCAGCGCTTAATTGTTCATCCTGGAAAACATCAACTTCAAAACTCATATCGTTCGCCTCAATTTTTTTCTGTCAGGGGCTTTTTAACTGCCCTCCACTATTGGGCGAACCTGCGCGTTTGATAGATATTTTCAAAATTTTTATAAAAAAATTCGACGTAAGTCCTTGTAAATAAAGGGCCAAATTTTTTTGAAAAATTTTGTTTTTACCCCTTACCCCCTTGCGCGTTTTTATTGCATTATTTTGCTATTTTAAAAAATCCATAAAATCGACCGATTTAGGCACAGCATTTGCACACTGTCATTCTGACCCTGAGCGTAGAGAGGGGGAAGAATCTCAAATCATCAATAATCAATAGTAAATAGAAAATGAAATGCCCCCTTGCGCGTTTGATAGGTATTTTTCAAAATGCAAATAATTCTTCCAATTTTACCCTTTCTGGCACAGGATTTGCTTGCCCTGAGCTTGTCGAAGGGGCACGCCGTTTGCTTGTCCTGAGCTTGTCGAAGGGGCACGGGTTTTGCTGCAAATATAAATTAGCCACAGATTACACAGCAAAAACCACGAATTAACACGAATAAACACAAACTTTTAAGACACAGATTAACACTGATTAACACAGATTTCTTAGTTTATTTAGACGCCGATTTCGCTGATTTCGCAGATTTGAATTGATTTAGCACTATTCCCTAAAGACCAACGACTAAAGACTAATGGGAACCACGGATTTCACGGATTACACTGATTATTTAATTCATTTCGACACGGATTTACACAGATTAACACCGTTTATAAAGCTATTCACTAAAGACCAACGACTAAAGACTAACGACTAATTTAGCCACAGAGAACGCAGAAACCGCAGAGAGAACGCCGTTAAATCGTAAATTGAAAATAGTAAATTCTAACCGGCACGCCATTTGCTGTACCGCATTGACCCCGGACGATGCCCGGGGCTAAATTTTGAAGAATCCTCTGGCAAAGCCAGAATACGGTTTTTATCATATCGAATATGGCTAAATTAACGGGGTATATGGTGACGTGGACTATGTACGGCACATGGCTACAGGGAGATAAACGAGGATACGTCAAAAATGGAACTATCTTAGGGGGCGACCCGGCACTTGAAAAAGCGAATCTCAGAAAACTGAAAAACGAAAAAGTAAAATTAAACAAAGGGCAATGCGAAATAATAAAAACGGCGATCCTCAAAGAAGCAGAAAAACTTGGGCAAACCGTGTTCGCAATAACAGTCTGCAGCAACCATGTACACATTGTAGTAGAACCGATAGGTGAAACCGTAAGTAATATCGTCGGCAGGTATAAACGGGCAGGCACAATCGCAATGCGACAGTTGGCCTTCGACGGCAAGATATGGACGAGTGGATTCAACAAGACATATTGTTTTGACGAGAAGACATTGAAGCAGAAGATAGAATATGTCGAAAGACATAACATTAACCTCTCGACACCGTCCAAGGTTGTTACCGCAAATTTAAAATAATTTAGCCCCGGGCACTGTCCGGGGTTTTTTGCTTATGAAATAAGAATTGGCAGGTGAAAAATGACAAACAAAGAAATTAGGAAATATAAGCAAGAGCTATGTGAGATTCAAAGAATAGCAGACGGCAAAGAGAAATGGGAGAAATTGAAGGTTTTAGCTGGGAAACTCAATGCACCTATACCCGCTGGACTTCACGACGCTTATACAATAGACTCTATAAACAAAATAACGCGTAACATTCATAACTCGCTGCAAACTGAGATGATGCTAAATGCTTGCATTTCGGCTGATCAATCCTCTACCACTGCTCAA
>CAZNXD010000216.1:0-3621 GCA_964576935.1 uncultured Pirellulales bacterium
GCGGGATAACCAACCTTGAAGATGCCGAGTTCGCTATCAACCTCGGTGCGGATTTGCTGGGCTTTAATTTTTATCCGAAAAGCCCCAGGTACATAGAACCGGCCGAAGCGGCTAAGATAATTAATAAAC
Organism: uncultured Pirellulales bacterium; assembly: GCA_964576935.1. Classification (GTDB taxonomy): domain Bacteria; phylum Planctomycetota; class Phycisphaerae; order Sedimentisphaerales; family Anaerobacaceae; genus CAYMOE01. The sequence goes on from CAZNXD010000216.1 coordinate 130, forward strand.
TGCCCGCCTTTATGCGTATCGTCGGACTTTTCGTCAACGCCGAGTTCGACCATATACGCCGAGTGATGGATGAATGTTACATGAACTGGCTGCAGTTTCACGGCGATGAGACTCCCGAGTTTTGCGAGGATTTCTCCGGTCTTAACATCCGTACGATAAAGGCCATACGCGTCAAAGATTATCCCGACATAAAAAGTGCCGAGCAGTATTATACCGATGCGATCCTGCTCGATGCGTTTGACCCCAGCAAGTACGGCGGCACCGGCCTGAAATTCGACTGGAACATAATCGGCCACATAGACAAGCGAATATTTTTGGCCGGCGGTATTAATCCCGAAAATGTCGAAGAAGCAGTAAAACTCGGCGTTTACGGCATCGATATCTGTAGCGGTATTGAATCCGAGCCGGGTAAAAAAGACCACGAGAAAATGAAACAGTTATTTGAAAACATTAGGCACTTTAGAGCATAAGAAAAAGGCAAACAACAATGAAACACAATGGCAGATTTAATGAGTATGGCGGCTACTACGTTCCGGAGGTACTAATCCAGCCGCTCGAAGAACTCGAGCAGGCCTTCTACCAATATTACCAGGACGAAAAATTCGTAGCCGAACTCGATAATCTCTTAAAAAATTATGCGGGACGGCCTACCCCGTTGTATCTGACCGATAGATTCAGCGAGCATGTAGGTTTCAAGGTTTACCTCAAACGGGAAGACCTTGTCCACGGCGGCGCCCATAAGCTGAACAACACACTCGGCCAAGGCCTTCTGGCAAAGTACATGGGCAAAACAAAAATCATCGCCGAGACCGGCGCCGGTCAGCACGGTCTGGCTACCGCTATGGTCGGTGCGCTGTTCGGCATGGAAACAAAAATCTTCATGGGTATTACCGACATCGAAAGACAATCTGTGAACGTTCATAAGATGAAACTCTGCGGCGCAGAAGTCGTGCCGGTCGAAGGCGGAACAGGTACGTTGAAAGACGCTATAAACGATGCTCTTAGATACTGGACTGCTAATGTCACCGACACTTTCTATGTGTTCGGCTCGACCTGCGGACCGCATCCGTACCCGACCATGGTCAGGCAGTTTCAGACTGTCATCGGCAAAGAAGCCCGGCGGCAGTGCCTTGACCAAATCGGCAAACTGCCCGATATGGTTGTGGCCTGCGTCGGAGGCGGCAGCAATGCTATAGGTATCTTTTCGTCATTTCTGGAAGATAAAGATGTACGTCTGGTTGGCGTAGAAGCCGGCGGAGAAGGAGTCGACACGGGCAAACATGCAGCTACCCTCGTAGCCGGACGAGTCGGAATATTGCACGGGGCAAAGGCATACCTGTTGCAGGATGAATTCGGACAGGTTTACGAAACGGAATCAGTAAGCGCCGGCTTGGATTACGCCTCCGTCGGACCGGAGCACTGCTATCTGAAAGATACCGGCCGAGCCGAATATGTAGCCGCGGTAGATGAAGACGTGCTTGATGCCTTTGAGCTGCTCACCCAAAAGGAAGGCATTCTGCCCGCACTGGAAAGCGCGCACGCGCTGGCTTATCTGATGGCCCAAAAGGGAAAACTTTCAGCCGATACTATTGCCGTGGCCAATCTTTCCGGCCGCGGCGACAAAGATGTTTCCATAGTTGAACAGCATCGACCGCTCAAGTAAAGGTACTTCGAATGAAAACATACAAGCAGTTATTCAGTGAACTAAACAGAGCCGCCCTGATGCCGTTCTTTGTTATCGGTGACCCCGATTTTGATACCAGTCTCGATTTGGTAAAGACCGCCATCGACAGCGGCGCCGACGTGTTGGAATTGGGCATACCTTTTTCCGATCCCATCGCCGACGGCCCAACCATACAGAAAGCTGATATCCGTGCATTGACCAACGGCATGAATGTTAATAAGGCCCTGGAGTTCATCGGTAAAGTAAAAGCTTATAAAGATATCCCCATCGGTCTTTTGATGTACTACAATCTCATCTTTCAGTATAGAACCGAAAAATTCTTTACCGACTTCCACCAGGCCGGCGTAAACAGTGTCCTCGTAGCCGATTTGAGCATTGACGATGCGGATGAATTGCTGATCCCGGCCGCGAAAGCCGGTCTTGATACCGTCTTTATGATAACACCAAACACCGACATCGAACGCATGAAACTAATCGCTTCAAAGACAAGCGGCTTTGCTTACACCGTCTCTGTGCTCGGCGTTACCGGAAGCAGAGACAGTCTTTCAGATTCTGTCGAAGGTCTTGTCAAGAAACTAAAAAGTGTTACCGATGTGCCTGTTTGCGTCGGCTTTGGAATAAGCAAGCCCGAACACGCAAAAGCCGTCGCAAACGCCGGAGCCGATGGAGTCATCATCGGTTCAAAAATCGTCCAGCTTATAGAGTCGAATTTAAATAACAAAGACAGGATGCTTCAGCAGGTTTCTGACTTTCTGAAGCAGGTCAAAAACGCCATCGCTTAGAGGTGATAATATAGGTTAGCTGTTTATGAGATGAATGGCCCTGATGAGTTCGGCCACGCTCCAGGCCTGTGCAAAGCAGCCGTGAGGTTCGTGCGGCTCATCTCCGTCGAAGACTTCCGATATGCTGCCCAGACATCCGTCATTGGTCAGATGCCCGATTAATGGTTCGATAAACTCTTTCGCCTTTGCGCGACTTTGCGGGCTAAAATCATTAACCTTAAGATAAGCTTCCACAAAAGGCCCTATCAGCCAGGCCCAGACTGTGCCCTGATGATAGCTGCCGTCGCGCTGCTGTTGACTGCCGATGTATCTGCCTTTGTATCTGTCATCATCTGCACTGAGCGAGCGCAATCCAAACCGAGTGAGCAGCTTCCGTTGCACGACATCGACCACCTGCCTCTGTTGCTCCAAAAGCAGCGGTGAAAATTCCAGCGAAACCGCGAATATCTGGTTCGGCCTGCAACTACTGTCAACCGAGCCGTCCGGATGAACACAGTCGTTCAGGTAACCGGCCTGCTCGTTCCAGAACAAATTGCGAAAACCGGCTCCGACCTTTTCGGCCATCACGTCAAAACGATTGGCTTTTTCTGTGTCCCAGGTTGCATAAAACTTAGCCAACCAGCACAAGCTGTTAAACCAAAGTGCATTAACCTCGATTGCTTTGCCGTATCGCGGCGTAAACGCGACTCCGCCGCATTTTGCATCCATCCATGTAAGCTGCGTCTGCTCATTACCGGCTGTTATCAACCCGTCGGTATCAGCTCGTATGTCGAACCGTGTACCCTGCTGGTAAGCTTCGATTATTTGATGAATGGTTGGAAGCAATTGGTCTGTAAACGTCGTACCATCGCCGGCTACTTTCAGATATTGAAAGGCTGCGTTGACGAACCATAAAGACGCATCAATGCTGTTGAAATATGCCGTGTCAGAGCGGTCGTCGAATCGGTTTGGAATCATGCCTTCATCGGCTGCTGCTGCAAAAGTCGTTAATAATGACTTTGCCTCACCAAATCTGCCCGTCGCTAA
>CAZNXD010000217.1:0-3613 GCA_964576935.1 uncultured Pirellulales bacterium
CTTTGAAACATTTTTTTTGTAAAATCTGTAAATAGGAGAATCTTTTCATCAGCAAGAAGCGCTTCGTAGCCTTTAATCTGGTCAGTTAGTTCGGAATATTCTTTGGCGAGCTTTTCAATCTCAAGGCCGGTCAGACGCTGAAGCTGCATAGTCAAAATCGCATCTGCCTGCGGTCCGGTCAAATAGTGTTTCGATTTACTCTTTGCACTGATAAATTCCTTGGGTAGTATTTTCTTTAATGTCGCTGTCTCGGCCAGCTTGAGCGGTTTTTTCATTAAATTCAGCTTGGCCGTGGGTGCATCAGGCGATTTCTTGATAAGGTCAATAATCTCATCTATGTCGCTTACCGCTAAGATAAGCCCTTCCAGTATATGAGCTCTGTTTCGGCAGCGCTTCAATAGGAATTTGCTTCGCCTGCGAATCACCACCTTGCGGTGGTCGATAAAGTAGGTTAATAGCTGCTTAATATTGAGCGTCTCGGGCCGGCTGTTGACCAGCGCTACGTTAGCTATCGCAAAGGTTGTCTGCAAAGGCGTGTACCGATAGAGCTTGTTCAGGGCAACATTGGCATCGGCATCTTTTTTGAGCTCAACCACAATCCGCAGACCGCGCCGGTCGGATTCATCTCTGACATCCGCAATCTCGGCAATCTGATTATTGCGCACGCAATCGGCAATCTTAGAAACAATACTCGTTTTGACCACCATGTAAGGTATTTCTGTTACGATGATTTGTTCTTTACCGCGTGAGCCAGATTCTACTTCGGCTACTCCCCTGACCGTCAAATGCCCCCTGCCGGTCGTGTACGCGCTGATGATGCCCTTTTTGCCGCAGATGATTCCGCCGGTTGGGAAATCCGGCGCCGGCAGAACTTTCATAATATCTTTGAAACCGCAATCAGGGTCATCTACTACCAAAAGCAGCGCATCGCATACTTCACTCAGATTATGCGGCGCAAGATTGGTCGCCATACCTACAGCAATACCGGTCGAGCCGTTTACCAGAAGATTGGGAAACTTCGACGGCAAAACTGTCGGCTCTTCCCGGGTCTCATCATAGTTGGGCAAAAAATCGACTGTATCATATTTGATGTCATCGAGCATCTCCATCGATGCCGCCGTCATCCTGGCTTCGGTGTATCGCATAGCAGCCGGCGGGTCGCCGTCAATGCTGCCGAAATTGCCCTGCGGGTTGACCAGTGTATATCGCATGTTCCATTCCTGGCCCAGGCGAACCATTGTCGGATAAACCACCGCCTCGCCGTGCGGGTGATAATTACCACTGGTATCGCCGGCGATTTTGGCGCATTTTCGATGCTTGGAACGCGGCCCCAGATTGAGGTCGTTCATAGCTACCAGGATTCGTCTCTGCGACGGCTTTAGACCATCCCGTACGTCGGGCAAAGCCCGTGACACAATTACGCTCATAGCGTAATTCAGGTATGAATTCTTGAGCTCATCGAGAATGGGAAGTTGCTCGAATCGCTCCTTCGTTTTAGCAGGTTCCTTCATATCTTTGGCTTTCCGGGGATACTAAGGATTCGCGGTACCATCCATGTACAGCTCCAAACGTAATAGATTAGCCTCAATTATGACCAAAGTCAAGAACCGTTTCAAAGTTCAGAAGCAGCACCAAGTACGCGTCCGGAACCTCCATAAATCAAACGAATTCTCCCCGCGTTGGGTACGCACGCGATGGGAAATTTGTCGGTTGGCCTAAAGCCGCTGGGCCAAAATACAAAAAATGCCTTACCCAAAAGATAATTCCGAGGCACTGTTCCGATACGGTACTGCTGTAAATTATTACCCACGCCGGGCCTGTTCCACCATCTGCCGTCGAGACTGGCCGGGCTGTTGTCTCCGAGAACAAAGAATTCATCCTTACCCAGCTTGAAGGGATTGCCTTCTACGGCATTGCCGTCCTTTCGCCCGTTATGAGGATTTACCGATGTGTAATGGATATCCCTGTATATTTCAATCTGCGAGATGCTCAACTTACCCGCGCCGATGATTTCGACCTCCGGCTCGGCCTCACGCCTCTTTGGCCCGGCATCACCCGGCAAGGAACCCAAATCGTAAATAAGCTCTCGGTCGCCACATTCGAAAATCAGTAAATGGTCAACATTGGCAAAGGCTATATGAACTTTATCACCATTAACCGGGGGCTGAACCTGCATGCTGGTTAGAGTTTGTTCATTATTCTGCTCGACGCGCAAGATGCTCATTTTGCCGTCGCTGTCTATGCGAGCTTTATAATATCGTTGATACTTTCTCAGACCGGCCCCTATAACAACGCTATGGTTGGCCCCAAAAACAATGTCAAAGCAAACCTTAAGGTCACTGCAAACCGGCTGATAACCTTGCCTCTGTAAATCGTTATAGGCATAGGAGGCGCTAAAGTCATTACCTATTGAAGTATCATAGATAAGACGATGTTCACGAATACCCGCTCCAGCAAGATAAAAACTGCCCAGCTCGGTCTCGGAAGGTTTCCACTTGCTGTCTCCATAATTCTTAAGAGGAGCTTTCCAGCTATGGTCATTGAACCTGGCCTCGTACGGTTTAACCGGCCGATAGTCATTGTTATAAATCGGCATCCACAGTTCCTGTTGCACCTTACGCGGCTTGCGAGCAATCTTACCGTCGATATAGATATCTCCATCGATTATCTCAACCGTTTCGCCGGGCTTACCGATAAGTCTCTTTATATAATTAATAGCAGGGTCCAATGGATTCTTAAATACTACAACATCCCATCGCTTTGGCTCGAAGAACTGATAGAGGCATTTCAGGGCTAAAATCTTATCGCCCTTTGAAACTACAATGGGTTTGCCCGGAGCGTTATAGTAGCCACAGCTCGGACAACGTGAAACCGGAGGAACAACCGCCCCGGCAGGTACCCTGTTGGACCTTAGCCCGTATTCCGTCGGCTCAAAATTGCAGTCATACCCGTAACCGCACTGCGGGCATCGCAGGCGAAAGTGAGCACCATTTAGTGTCTCGGCCATGCTGCCGGTTGGGATAATAAACGGCTGAACAACGAATCCGATTATCAACAGCGCCATTACCAGGGCACTGGTCAGCTCCTCCAGGATATTGATAACCTCAGTGATCATGCCCCTCTTAACCTTTTGCTTCTTCTGATCATCCTTGTCTGTCATTCTTTAACCTTACAGGAGGCGGTTTTTAAATATCACCTTTCGTTCGAGCCGCCATAGATGAATCTCACTCGGCCAACATTTGGAACTATCGCCGGCCAACTATCGAAAGGCTGATAACCGCTGGGCCAATATACAAATACAGCTTTGCCCACCAGATGGTCGTGCGGGACAATACCTGCCCGGTACGTTATATCATTGTTGCCGATGCCCGGTCTTTTCCACCACCTGCAGTCATAGCTGTTGGTACTGTTGTCGCCCAGTACAAAAAATTCGTCTTTTTCCAGCGTAAATGCGTTGCCTTCCGCAGCCCGAGCTGAAATATTTGTGCCGGCAAATCCACGCACAGTATAGTGAATATCGCGGCAAATTGCCAGATTTGAAAGTTCAATTGAACCGATGCCGAAAATTTTAACTTCCGGCTGAATGTCGGTATTCCTTGGCCCCAGAGCATCA
>CAZNXD010000218.1:0-3598 GCA_964576935.1 uncultured Pirellulales bacterium
CGCGGTTATCATTAAGGTTGGCTGTGGTTCCTGTTGGTCTGTTGAAACCGAACCGCTTGTCAGAGTCAGCCTGATACGAGCTTCGGAAAGACCATTACCTTCAATTGTTTTGTAAACGGCCTCTTTGAGGAATTTCTTCTTATAAGGATTGACGATAGATAGCTTCTCCGCGCTGGTTGACAATCTATCCAGGTGGTCGCTCAAAGCAAAGACCACACCATTGCAGCTTCGCATGGTCTCGAAAAGACCCATACCGTACAAAAACCCGCCGTCGCTCGCGGGAACCTTCGCGCTGTTAGCATCGGTCAGCTTGTCATTTAGAAAAATCTTTTTGCTCATATCAAAATCGTGGTGTTACAATTTACCTGTTACATTGTAGATGCCGGCAAGCAGGGCCCTTGCCTTTACAATCGTCTCATCCCACTCAGCCTGGGGGTCGGAATCGGCGACAATCCCGCCTCCGGTCTGGACATATGCTTTATTGTCCTTGACGATAACGCCTCTTATAGCGATATTCAAGCACGCATTTCCATCGATGCCGATATAGCCGATTGAGCCGGTATAAACGCCCCTTGTGGTTGGTTCAGTCTCATCGATTATCTCCATAGCACTGACCTTCGGCGCACCGGTAATCGAGCCGCCCGGAAACATCGCCCGCAATATGTCGCAGAATGTAATTTCCGGTCGGAGCTGCCCGGAAACGGTTGCCACTGCATGGAAGACGGTCGGGTAGCTTTCAATTGTCCGCGGCTGAGTCACACCTCTTGTACCCGGCTGGCATATCCTTGCTAGGTCATTGCGCTCGAGGTCGATTATCATATTCAGTTCAGCTTGCTCTTTTTCGTTGCGAACTAATTCGATAAAGTTGCGTTCATTGGCCATTTTAGAATTATCGCTTTTTTCCAGAGCTCTTGGCCGTGTGCCCTTTATAGGCTTCGTGCTTATAGTGCTATCAACGAGTGTTATAAACATCTCTGGTGACGTACTGATAATATTAAAATCGTCAGTGCCTATGTAAGCAGCGTAGCCACTGGGATTATATTGATTCTGCCAGTGAAAAAGCTCAATGGGCCGGGCATTATAATCGCATTCAAACCTCTGTGAAAAGTTCACCTGATAGACAATACCATCGTATATATAACGTCGTATCCTCTCAACCGTTTGCAGGTAATACTGCTTGTCCATGTTGCATTGTGCTTTTGACAGGTCGATGTTTGCCATCCGGGTCGATGCTTGCCGGCGAATTTTGATATGCCCCGCTTCTTTTAGCCTCTCTGTCAGCCAGTCCAGTTTTTCAATTGGTTCGCTTGCTTCATCTTCGAGTTCCAATGCTACCAGCCAGAAACATCTGTGCTTATGGTCGTAGCACAGGACTTTGTCGTAGAAGCACAGCCGTATCAGCGGCATCTTTATATCATCTATCGCAGTTTCACTGATTCGCTCAATGTACCTGCCTAATTCATATCCGAAGTAACCGACCCAGCCTCCGCAAAACATACCTCTCGGCAAATCATTATATTTAGCCTGTTGCAGCTTGTACTTTTCGAGCACTTGTTGAAGCTTACTGAAAGGTTTTTGCTTGTTTGGGTTAAACTCGAAAGTTTCCCGAGGTTCCGCCGCCCAGTAACTGAAACCATCGCCATCAAGTTTCGCGCTGTTTCCTCCGAGTATCGCAGGGTTCGGCAGAGCGGCGAACAGTTCGTTCAAGGCTGAAAGGTCAACCTGTTTTTCAATCTTCCTGCAATGAACTTTGCATTGGATAGTCCCCTCGGCAAGCGCAATAATTTCCGGGCTCATTGGAGTTGTCCCGCCCTGAGTTGCTTTATGATTTGAACGCCCGAGCTTGTCCCAATTCTGTCCGCCCCGGCCTCTATCATCTCTATCGCCTGCTTCGCGGTTCTGATGCCGCCCGCTGCCTTGACCTTGCAGTTCGGGGCATATTCTTTCATTAACCTGACATCTTCAATCGTTGCTCCGCCGGCAGGGTTCATCCCTGTACTTGTCTTGACAAAATCCACGCCGCATCTATTGGCAATTTCACATGCAAAAATTTTCTGCTCTCGCGTCAGTGCCGCCGCTTCGATAATCACCTTCAAAACCACAGCAGGCCGCATCGACCTGCATACTTCAAGAACAGCCGACAATTGTTGCGCGAGATATTTCTCGTTACCTTCGATTATAGCGGCCAAATCCGTGACCATATCGATTTCGTCAGCCCCGTCCTTGATAGCCTGTTTTGTCTGGGCAACCTTTGCCTTCGTAGCATCCGCCCCTAACGGAAACGAAACCACCCCGCCTACTTTTACCTGCGAACCAGCCAATTCATCCGCAGCCAGAGAAACCCATCGCCCGTTCACCGGCACGGCACAGAATCTATATTCTTTAGCCTCTCTGCAAAGCTGTTTGATGTCATCGCTTGTAGCGGTGGCTTTGAGCAGTGTGTGGTCGATATATCCGACGAGCTTCTCTTCCGTCATTTTCAATTGCCCGTGTATCCCTTCTGCCTGAAAAACTTCATCGCATCATCAATACAGTCAAATACCTTTGTAGCTGTCTGTGTCACGAACACAGAAGGTTTTTGCTCCGAGTTCCAGATAACGTAAACTTCTTTAGCCGACTCATGTGCGTGCTGAAGCTCCCGCTCGACGCCGCTGGAGATAGCGGCCCGGCCATCCGTAAGGGCGGGAATGAAGCTGATTATCATATCAGACTGGTCAATCAGCAGAAAATCCCGCGCGTAAATCTGGCTGTTGATGTCACGCTCGATTTGTTTAACCTGGGCCAGGTCAAGCCGAACCGTCTGCCCTAAAACGGTAACCTCGATATGGTTCTGTCCCTGCTGGGTCGCCTTGGCTGCCTTTTGAGGCAGGTATGCTTCTTCCAAATCCGCGGGGTCGAAGCATATGAAATGTTCCTTCATCAGCCTGCGGAATGCATCTATTTCCCTTCTCGTGCCGTCCAGCTCGGCCACATGTGTTATTGGGAAGCTCAAATATGCTTTTTTGAGCGACTTTTCGAACATGAGCTGATAGAACGTTTCAGTCGTTTCCTCTTCGGCGCCGCGGGCCAGACAATAGAACGGGATTTTATCTCCGACACCGCGACATAACATCTCGGTGCCGATTATTTCTTCTTCTCGCCAGACAATCAGGTCTTTCAAACTATGGTCAATCAGGTGGTCTTTCTGCAGTCGCTGGTGCAATGCGGTTACACCATCGATTAGATTGATGTACATATCTGCATCGAGCTGACGCATCTGGTCAAAGTCCACCGCCGGAAACAAGCCGTGCCGCCAGCGAAAAGTTGCATGAGTATTTACGATTAAATTCGGTGCTGTTTTTGATTTGCTGATAATATCCTTGAAGACACTGCGCCTAAGCCAGTTTAGTCGTTTCATGGGCACGTCGAGAATCTTTCCCGGCGGGATATCAGAAGCCTCTGCGTACATCATATTACCGACGTTACAGAGTAAAACCTCCTTGCCATGCTGGTTGGCAAAGTCGCATACCTTCTTGAGGTAGATTTTTTTTTCAACGCCGACCATCCCTGTAAAAACAACAATCATATCAGACTCCAGACTCCCGACTCAGGACTTCAG
>CAZNXD010000219.1:0-3560 GCA_964576935.1 uncultured Pirellulales bacterium
CTTTAACTCCCTTGATTTTAGCGGCGACATTCATAGCCGCATAGCCGTTCATCGACGCAGCCGTTGCTACTACTATATAAGGCAGATTCAGTTCAAAGGACGACCATTTGCACAAGTCATTGATAGTCCCGCTGCCGACAGCAACTATGACATCAGGCCCGATAGGTGAAATCTTTTCTTTGAGCTGGCTGCAAGTTACGTCGTCACAGATAGGCGAGCGCCCATCTTTATCCGGCACTATGATTTCGGTGACATCAAATCCGCCAACTGATAGACTCTCGCAGACTCTCCTCCCGCATATCTTACTGGTTCTGATATCAGAAACAACAACCGCTCTTTTATTGGCGAGTTCCGGCAATACTGCTTTTATAATTTCAGGCAATGTTACAATAACGTTTTGATGGTATCTGAATTCTCGAACCCCAACGACATGCTTCCTGCCGCACCGGCATTCTAAACTGCTTCCAGGTAGATTCTGCAAATTCACAAAAAACTCCGTAAAAGAAAAACGATTATAAAAAGAAAGTGTAAAAAATAATTCAGTTTTTTTCGGTTTTGCAGCATCATTTTTATCGTAAAAATTGGCTTTGATTGGGTTTGAATTGGCTTTGTTTTTCTTCAAAATCGCCCTTTTTGGCCCAATAACGGCATAAATTGGGTTCGTTTTGCATAAAAAGGTAGTATTTTTGGCCACTGATCCGTCTTCGCTGCGCTACGCCGCGACAAGTTTCACAGATTTCACTGTTTTGACTGTGTTTTGGAACGAATAGACTCAATTTTTGATGAATTCTGGTGAACATTTAACTTGCCCATGTTAACTATTCTATTAACAACGCCGGTATTATACCATATTTTTAACAATAATCAAGCAAAAAAACGGATTTATTTTTAGCCACTGAGGACACTCCCTGCTTACAACTTGCAGGGACAGGCGAGGGCACAGAGAAATAAAAATATTAGCCACGGATTTTCACGGATTTGCACGGATTTAATTAACCACGAATGGACACGAATAAACACAAAGTATTAAGCCGCAGATTACACGGATGGACACTGATTAAAGACCAACGACTAAAGACTGCCTTTGACGCAGATTTCGCCGATTTCGCAGAGATTTTGTTTTCAGACACGGATTTCACTGATTCCACGGATTTTTTCACCGCAGAGTTCGCGGAGAACGCGGAGAATCACAGAGATATATTTAGCCGCGGATTGCGCGGATTTTCACGGATTATTTTTTAGACACAGATTAACACAGATTGACACTGTTTTTAGAGCTATTCATTAGCGACTAACGGCTAATTGAAACCACGAATGAACACAAATGAACACTAAATTGAAACCACGGATTAACGCGGATTTCGCTGCTGCGTCATTTGTCACGTCTTCTTCTCATCATCACTGCTTTTAAGTTTTGAGCCTATAAACTGTTGTAATATCTCTTTAAGTTTGGCTCTGTTCTTATCACTATAGGAATAAATCAAAAGTGCGGTTAGAACAGCTACGCTCAATAGAGGCACCACAAGGTCATCTGAAACAGTCCTAATCACAAAGTCATCTGAGCCAATCCTAATCGGTGGCCGTCCAAAAACGTATCCTGGATTCCACAAGCAAAATAAAAAGGCTAATGCTCCAATCCACAAAATAGTTAATTGAGTTTTATTCATAATCCCAATCTCCCTATCTTGTCAAAAATCTCAGAACCAGTTTCTAAAAATATCGAATCTGCCACGACTTTGTTACTCAACTCGCTGTTTAATTTGTTTCTTTAATTTTTCTATATCATAGTCCAAATTGCTTACTGTAAATTCCAAATCTCGGACTTTAGATTTTGATTTGCTTACCGTAGATTCTAAGTTGCTTACCATAGATTCTAAACTGCTTACTTTCAACTCCAGTTGTTCTACATGATTGCGGACTTTAGATTCCAAGTCATCTATTTTGCCTACCAAATCTAATTTCTTATTTTCTTCTTGCCAAGCCGCAAAATCAGATTGTTTTGTAGAATTATCTTCCACCAGCACGAAACCTTCTGGCGGTTGCCCTATCACAGTCGCAGATTGCCATTTGTGCGTATTTGCCGTAGGTTGATATTCCGGCGATAGTTGCCCGCTCCAGAAACCGTATACCGCCACCCCTGACGCACCTATGAAGAGAATATGTGCAAAAACTACCAAAAAGATTGTTAGCCGGACATAGACATCCCCACCTCTCGTCTTATTTTTCTTGTAGGCACGCTGTCCCAGATAAGAAAAACCAGAAGCGACACTGCTCAAGAGAATTCCAGCGTCAAATAAAACCATCGAAGTTAGAAGCGTTTTAGTTATAGGTAGGCTTGCAGATTTATTCCAAGTAGCACCGACAAAAGCCAACAATGCCACCACAGCACCACCATTAAGCATAATGATATTCTTAATGGCATCTCGACCAGTCGAGATTACCGATTCAAATGTAGCTACCTGTGCTGGAACGGGTATATTCCCCGCCTTAGAAAGGGTCTCGAGGCCCATAGTCAAACCTCCTAAAAACTTTCTCCCGTAAAACCCGATTTTGAAAAACCGCACTTATTGTTCGGCATTTTAACAGCCGAGTATAAGCTGAACATTGCCTGTTAACCCGTTTACTGTTAATATAGGGCTATATGGTTAAAATCGGGACGGCAGGCCAGCTATCGGTCAAGCGGTTTGAGCAGTGGTAATCCCGATAAATCGGGATGTCTAACCTGCCATTGCTCAGGCTGACCTGAAAAAGACAGGTGTAAAATGCAAAAATTCGACTATCGCTTAAACCTTTTCTCAGGCTACGCTAAAGATGTCAAAACGCCAGAAGAGCTTTACGACGCTATAGATAAACTTGGGCCTCTCCCACTTTACTGGGCAACAAGTATCAACAACAAACAAGAGGACGACATTTACGATTTTGAATCAGCAAAGAAAGAGGCTCATATCGTTTACGAATTAGCAAGACGAATAGCTATCAATCTAAAAAAATCCAAACAGATTCAGACGCGAGTACCACCACCAGAAAACGACCCCTTTTTTGGTATGCAGACCATCAAAGAATGGTGCATAGACACATCTCAAAAGCAACCAACCAGCGGCAAGGCTGGGGATAAAAAAGGTGGGATGTGGAATTTATTTTTGGGCTTATATGAGAAAACCTTGAAAGCTCTTTTTGATTCACTTTTGGGAAAATAGTGGCCTAAGTGAAAAGCGTTTTTTGTTCGTTATAAAATCGAGCTATAAAAATCATGGGCAAGATGCCCATGCCACGAGCATGAGTAAGGTTTGGCCTATGTAAGCCGTTTTGGCGATTGCTAAACAAATACCTGTGGCACGAAGAGAATTAACCAGTTAACAAGTCAACCAATTGACTAATAAGAATCCGTGGTTTAAATTCACTTCGATATTCTGCATTCTACATTAGATATTCAATTTCTCTGTGGTTCTCGGTGGTGGTAAATTGTTCTGCGTATCGCATGGAAAACGTGGATTTGGCACACTTATAACGAGAAAGGGCTAACGGCATGTTCGACCGTTAGCCCTTCTCTATGAAATTGC
>CAZNXD010000220.1:0-2706 GCA_964576935.1 uncultured Pirellulales bacterium
CGTCTGGGCCATCGAGAAACCGCCTCGCGGGCCGCGCTTGCTGCGGAGCACATTGGCCCGAACCAACTGCTGCAAAATCTTCAGAAGGTATTCCAGGGGAATATCATACTCCTTAGAGATGGTCTGCGAGAGTATGATTTTCTGGTCTAAGTGCTTGGCAATATAGCCTACCGCCAGCAGTGCATAACCTGTTGATCTACTAATTCTCATAACTTTGGTCTCCTAAATAATCGTTGTCCTTGCTTTTAATACACGACTTTTTTTAAATTGTTTATGACAATATACGCTATTGTGCAACTGTTGCCATAAGGATATTCCTTATTTTGTTGGTATAAAAACCTGAACAGCGACTATTTAAGGCCTTGGTAAAGAACAAAGACAATTTTGACCGATAGAGATGCTGTATATACCAAATTTACCTGGCTGTAGCAAGGCATTGAGAGCTTGACAAATCTTTTTTGTTAACCTGGGTAGATTAGAAGGTTTTTTTTACAGTTGAGGCAACGATTTCAGGCCGAATCAGGTAGGCCATGACGTATTTTGGCTCCGTTTTTTTGCGTGTTGCAGGCAAATATGTCCATTTTTGGTCATTGGAGCCGTTTGAAATCAAAGGCCTTGACAGTTTGATGGTTTTAAAATAGGATTCTCCGTCAAATAGCAGGTTTAATCGGAGATTGCCATGCAAGAGATTGATCCGAGAATATCAGTTCAGTATGAAGCCGAAGCTATCATTATCACTTTCACCGACGAGAAGATATTGGAAGAGGCGGATGTAAGGGCGATAGAGCAGTCGTTGCTTTCGGTCATTGAGCAGGGGGAGAAGCTCAATCTGGTGTTGAATTTCGGCAACGTTAAGTTCCTGTCATCAGCAGTATTAGGGCTGCTAATAAAATTGAGCAGGAGAATCTACGAGCGTGACGGCCGACTTGCACTTTGCGGTATAAATCCTAAAATATACGAGATTTTCAAGATAACGCGCCTGACGAAGGTGTTTGATATTTGCACGGACGTGGATACCGCGATAGACCATATGTTACAGGATAAAGAATAGGGCGCGTTGCTGGCGGGCGGCCGAATTTTACCTCTTTTTATTATGGTCCCAACAAAACCAATAAATCGGACAGAAACAGTGGAAAGCAGCTCATCGGGCCTGAATGAGCTGCGTGAATGGCTGATTTCGCAACTGAGCAGCTACGACTATTGCGAGGACGATACATTTGCGGTACGGCTGGCCCTTGAGGAAGCGTTTTATAATGCGGTCAGGCACGGCAGCCGTATGAATCCCGGCAAAAAGGTTGAGATAAGCTTTTCTATCGGCCCTGAGAAGGTTGAAATATCTATGACCGACGCCGGGTGTGGATTTAATCCGAACGCGGTTCCCGATTGCAGGCTGGAAGAAAACCTCTATAAAACCGAAGGCAGGGGCCTGCTGTTGATTCGTTCATATATGGACGTAGTAGAATTCAACGAAATAGGCAATTCCATCCATATGGTCAGGCATAAACGTCAGCAACAAGACGATGAAGAAACCGCCTCCGGCAAGTAAACACATCATCTATCCAACAAGTAAGTTTTAGCGTCCCATAAGCATATCACTTAGTATTTTTGTGCCTGTTTTTACTTAGAGCAATTTAATTTTTCGTGTTCGCTTTATGCCTGTTGCGGCTTTGGCTGACAGCATCAGATTTGCTCACGATATTTCAATATCGCTGTGCAATCTTCTTTGTCAGCCTTGTCCTCACAACGGCCTAAATACGAACAGAAAACCTTAAAGTGCTCTAAATCGGAGTGTTATTTGATAAGTCGGCCTCGAATCGTACCGAAATAGTTCACAGTCGGAAAGAAGTCTATCTTTTAAGGGGCCGAGCATATGAACATGTACGAGGCAATGTTTTCTCCGACGTGCCGATTGAATGAGCAGATAGCGAGACAGGTTTTTGAGATACTGCCCGAAGGCGGGCCAATAATGCTAATTGCAGACCGTGAAGGCAACTGCTGGCCGAGCGATTCGGAGGCCTTCGTTGATTTGAAGGTTAATGAGTCGGTCCTTGCTGAAATCTGGTCGAAGATAGACGACGGCGCCGAGCCGGTCATTACTCAATTGGATGATTGTGTAGTGGCGGCTGCTGAGCTGGCTACAGAAAATACCAAGTGCGGCTATGTCGCATTGTTTTTGCCTAAAAAGCCGTCTGGATCGGCTTTGGCTAATACAGACCTGCTTGAGATAGTAGTCAACCAGGTCAATCTGATTGCCAAGCTCATCGAAAAGAACGCTAAGCTGTATGAACTTCAACTGCGGCAGCAGCCGGGGACAACAGACTACGTCTATAGTGAAATTGCTGCAAATTAGGTCCTGCTTGTCCGGCGGGCATAACGCGTGCCTGGTCGTGGGGGAGATTTAGGCGTTAGTACCAAGTTGTGGTGTTTAGCCAGTTGTTAATAAGCAAATCTAAATCGTTAGCCTCTACCTCAGCATTTCGATTGAAGTCGGCGAAGAGTTCGTCATCCTGATTCATCCAGAGCGAAGACAGCCAGGCGAAGTCTTTCAAATCGACAATTCCGCTGTTGTCTATATCGCAAAGCAAAGCCCAGTCGTAGGGGGGCATCGAAGCCTCGGCTGTGCCGCGTTGTGCGTATCGCGTATTCGGTATTGCGCTTAGCGGATACGGTATCGCCAGTGCCAAGGTCGCCATTGAATTAAACGCA
>CAZNXD010000220.1:2716-3557 GCA_964576935.1 uncultured Pirellulales bacterium
AGCCTCGGCTGTGCCGCCGTAAGAACCCATGTTTATCCTAAGATTATGTGCCCATTCATCAGCGGTATTTGGTTCGTTTGTCAGTGGTGAGCCGGGATTGCCTGCATCGATGCATCGGCTGGTGACATCGTCATAATCCCATCGGCTGCGTATGCTGTCCCATCTCCAGCCGTTGCTTTTTAAGTGGTAATCGCCATCGACCCAGAAATCATCATTGGCATCGGTGGGGGTTGAGTTCGGGTCCCAATAGCCGGGCTCGACAAAGCACGGGTCGACGTCGATATTGCCGGGGCCACAGTTGATAGTATTGATTCCATCATATTCGTATATTGCCGATTGGCCGCCTTTGATATCACAATGAGCGATATCTATCTCAGCTTCCCTGAGAGTAATTTCATTTCCATCGGGCGCGCTATTTTCCCAGAAAATGCAATTGGTCACCTTTGTTTGAGACCAAAGATCAACCATTCCACCGCCATAATCTGATGCTGAATTTCTGTTCAGGGTACAGTTTATTATAAGAGTCGAGTTGTTTACTCCATTGCATATTCCGCCACCTGCATTAGCTGAATTTGCGCTAAATGTACAATTGATTATGATTGGGCTGCTGTTTTCGTTAAACATCCCACCGCCGGCGGAGGCGTGATTTAGAGTAAAATCACATCCACTGATAATGGGGTTGCTATTTTGGTCGCAGTACATTGCTCCGCCGTAGTAGTACAGGGATTCGTTTTGTCTGAACGTGCAGTTGGTAATCATTGGGTTGCTGTTATCCAGACAGGATATTGCTCCGCCTGATCCTTTACCGACCACATTCTTAGTGAATGAGCAGTTTGTGATT
>CAZNXD010000221.1:0-3525 GCA_964576935.1 uncultured Pirellulales bacterium
AGAGAATCTATACCTCCAACGATTGATACTGCTACTATAAACGGCCTCTCATTTGGGTCCTTCGTCGACCCGATATGTGATTTGCTAAATATCATAGTTGAAGCTGAAGATGAGCATCTTAAGACGATATACCTGGCAGCAGATGGCCAGACAATAACTCCTGACAAATTCCTCGAGTACAGTGTTGAGGTTCTTCAGGGCCTGCCGGAAGCACCTAAGAAAATGCGACTGTCATGTACTTTGGACCCGCATTACCTCGCCCAGGGCATAAGTAGTGAATTAACTGCACACGCAGTTGATTTGTCGGGTAATTCGGACATAGAAACTGCTGCCTTTACTACAAATTGTGCGATCTATAACTATCGCGTGAATCCTAAAGTGGCAATAACAGAAGAGCCAGTGCTGTCCTTTGATGCGAACTTTACTTCTGCGTTGGATTGGCAATTGGATATTTTCGGAGCCGATGATGAAGAAATGACTTCGTCACTGCTCACTCTTACCTCTCCTGTGGCTCAACAGCAACTGGCGGAAGATATAGACTTTAGCACAGGGTGGTCAAATGGTAGTTACAAGGCTCGACTCGAAGCCAGTGACACGGCCTTTGTGTACTTTGACGTTGATATCGGTCAATCCAGCAGCGATTTAGTAGCACAATTCAACAGCAATCTGAGGATAGGATACGATGAGTTCGGAGTTCCATTGAACCAGAGGTACGTTATTGATGGCAAAAACACTCTAAAGCCGGGTAATCCTACAATAGAGCCTTTTGATATAATCGGCAAAGCTTATCATCCTGACTTTCCTGATGTTGACGTCGATCCAGTTAAGATATCTCAAGTCTATTACAAGGTAGTTCTATCCAACAATGAAGGTCTATCAAAGAATATCACGTCTGGTTATCTGAATGAAGCAGGTTTTGCCAACCGGTCGGTTGGCGATGCAGGAAATGAAGGTATCCTGGCGACTATCGATGCGACTGGTCTGGAGAATGGAATTTATACTCTTACTTTGGCCGTTGCGTGCCATGACCGGACCGTAGAGGACCAGGTAAGTGTTGTGCTCGACTGTCCCCTTAAGCTCGGCAATGTCAAATTCAGCCAGGAAGACCTTTCTATCGATGTAGGTGGTATTCCCATAAGAGTAGTCCGTACCTACGATAGCTTCCAAAAAGACAAAAACGGCGATTTCGGTTTTGGCTGGACCTACTCGCTTGCCAATATGGGCATAAAGCTCAATGAATCCAGAAATAAAACAAATAGAACGCGAGAAACGAGCAGAAGCGGAGGAGCTTTTGAACGGGATATGACTCTCACTCTGCCGGATGGCAAAAAAGCTACTTATACATCTTATTTTCTTGGTGGAGGCAACATATTTAATGGAACTTGGGATGTGATGTATTCCAAGCCGGAAGGAATTACAGCAGAGTTAACGACTGATACTGTTTTAAATTATTCGTGGGGAACCGGTTTTTATTGGGACGACTTAGTACCATATCCTGATTATGAGGGAGCGGAAAATATAAGCCTGCATGATTTTCCCAGCTTTACTATTACCATGGAAGATGGAACTAAGTATAACATTAAAAGGAAATATTATGGTAAGTTCTGGTGGCCCAACGACACCTTTCCGGTTAATGAATATGAGTCCTATGGCAAACCGTATCTTGATGAGATTGTATTTGACAATGGGGAAAAGATAGATTTTGTTCTTGATGTTGAAACCAATCCTAGTGACCCGTACACCGACCCCGAGCAACGGGTTACCGATATTATACACTACATCCCCGACGGTAACGGCTTTACAGAAACAAAGTCGATAGAGATTTTACGAGATGAAGGAGGACGTGTAATAGTAATTAACGCACCGAGCGAAGCCGGTGAGACTTTAGATGGAACACCAACCCTTATTTACGAATATAGCTATGGTAATCTCTGGAAAATTCACAAGCTGGTGGATAAAACTACCGCAACTTATGAGACAACCACGTATGAGTACTCGGGACACCTTATTACTGATATCAAAGACGCCAGAGGTCTAAGCCCAATACAATACGTTTACGATGAGGCCGGTAAGCTCGTAGCTACCATCGATGCCAAGGGCAACAGAATCGAGCTTAGCCATGCCCTCTCCGATGAACAGGGGACGTACGAGGAGGTCAAAGACCGAAACGGCAACGTAACTAAATACTACTATAACAACCGTGGTAATGTCGTGCTGACGCAGCGATTTGATGGCGGTAGTGTGCTGGTTGACCAGACTGAATACTCATATGCAGAATACGATGTGCAGTATCATGACGACATCGCTGACGTCAATTATACCGGCGAACACTACAGTCACACCGATTATGCAGATGGCCCGTCCTGTGTTATTGATTTTGCCGGCAACAAAACATATTACCAGTACGATTCGGCCGGTAGAAGCACCAGGATTATCGATGCGGAACTTAATGTCACCGAAACCACTTACGACAACTACGGCAACCCTGAAACAACAACGCAGCTAAAGGTGCGGAGGAATCCGGACGGCAGTATTTGGCCGAACGGCGGCGACCTGGTTTTCCTCGAGGTCTCTACAATTGAAAATGTTTATAGCCTGGACAACCAGCTGATTTTCACGGGTACAAGAAAGGATACGACGTGGTACAGTATGATTTTGAATTATTACCACCACGAATCAAAATTGTTGACGGATACAGTGCAGGTTGTGGTTGATGAAGAGCATGCGCAAATTATAAACGATGTTTTTTACAACGATGACCCCGACACGAAGCAGCTCAAAGATATTGGATCATTACCGGGTTCCGGACATCCTGTTACGCACTACGGCTATGACCATGTAGCCAGCGGTTCGCTTACCCAGCCGTCCAGTATTACCGACCCGGCTCAAATGACGCGTTACTTCAAATATGATGAAAATAATAATCAGCTTTATTCGTATTATCTGTGGCAAGACCCGGCGCAGCAGTTGCCTAATAGATACGTGTTCTCGCTCAATAATTATGATTCGCAGGGGCGAGTGACACAGACCTGGCGGGTTACCGATGATGATTTAGACCCATACTCCGATGTAATTTCAGAAGTCCTGCTCAGTGAGACTGTCTATAGCTCCATTGGCAAGGTCGGGACCGTCTATGACGAACACGGAAATTACACGGAGTACGATTATGATGAACTTGGAAACCTTGTAGAGACTCGGGCTTATGACCCGAACCAAAATCTGCTCACTACCTCGCAAACTCTCTACGATGCCCAAGGCCGAGCGATAGTATCAGTCGGACCTTATGCAGCTGGCGATACCCCCGTTGGAACCGAGACAGTTTATGACGCGCTCGGCAGAGTTGTCGAGACCCGGCGATGGGAAAATGTAAGCATTAATTTGATTGATCTTGTTGTTGGTGACGAGAGAGTCGGGAGAACGGTTGACCCCAATGCTACCGTGGCCAATGCGGGCGACGGCGGTATCGCCAATATCGGCTGGACAAGCGATGCGAACCTGCCGGTAGCAAAAGCTAATCTAGAAGCC
>CAZNXD010000222.1:0-3517 GCA_964576935.1 uncultured Pirellulales bacterium
CGATTTCCCCCCCCCTTGATTATTCTTGACCGCTTAAGCATACGGTCAGTATGAATCAGTTAGCAACAGAAAAGCGGGTTCAAATCTTATCAGCTTTGCTCGGGGGTATTTGTTTCGTCGCCGACTTCGTCGGGTGATTGCTCTTCGGTGGCGGGGCCGGAGGCGCCCAAGGCCTTGTAGAAACACCAGCACAGGCCACCGATTATCAGTAAAAGCACAACGGCGAGGATGATGTATGAAACCGCACCGAGGCCGTCGTGTATGATTGCCTCTTTCTCCCGGCCTTTAACGCTCTGCGTCAGGTTAATAAGTTTCAATGCGATATAGGCGCTTATATCCATCGCTGCGATTATACCGGCCCACCCTGCCAGCCAGGAGGCCTGATGCGTTGAGCTGTTGTGTTTGTCCAGAACAAAGTTGGCAATGAACAAAACACTAACGGCAATGAACAGTGATATAAAATTTATTAGTTCTGTGTTTACGTTCAGTCGGCCGCTAAGGCTAAGTAGAACAGCAGCTACCAATGAACCAAGCAGAGCAAGCGAACCTAAGGTACGCCCGGAGATTTTTATCGGCATTTTTTCGACTTCGTCTGATGAGTCCCGGCCGCGGCAAAGAGTAAACGCAAGAGACAAGAGCGGCGTGATTACAACAACGATAAGCATGCCGACGCAGTTACCGAGATTCCATTGGCTATCCTGACTTCGTAAAAATCCGCCTTCTGCGTGCATATCGTCAAATAGCTGCCAGAAGAACAGCGTCCCCAGGACAACGGGTATCACCAGCCGAATCAGGTAATCCCACCATTTACCGAGCCGCCAGTCGCTTCGGCTGTTGGCGTGTCTTCTGAGGGTGTCAATGCGCCACAGCCAGCCGAGGACTACACATTCGAGCAATCCTAAAAACGCGATGCCCCATGTTCCGTTGACGAATCCGTCGATTATACCCAGCCAGTTAAGCCCGCCGTTGGTGACATAAACAAGCCCGAACAGCAGCCCAACCAGACTCATGACAGGCAGTACGATATCCCTCCGCCAGCCGGTTTTATCTACTATGCTGGCAAGGACAGATTCTGTAATCGAAAAAGCAGAATCGATACCGAGCGTTATCAATGCGAAGAAAAATATAAAACTAAACCACGCCGAATAAGGCAATTGAGCCAAGGCATACGGAAAAGCAACGAAGGCAAGTGACGGGCCTTTACCGGCGACTTCCTCGACCAGGACGGGATGGCCTGCCTGCTGGGTCGCAAAGGCCATGCCGCCCAAAGTCGCAAACACCGCCAGGCCCGCTACGAAACTTGTCGCAAAATCAGCAAGACCTATTATCGCGGCATTGTTATTCAAGTCGCTCTTTCGATGCAGAAAACTTGCGTAGGTAATCATCACACCGAACGCGAGACTAAGCGAAAAGAATACCTGCCCGAACGCGTACCGCCATACAATTGGTCTTGCAAGTTGTGAGAAGTCCGGGTCAAGGTAATACGCCAGGCCCTGCATACTGCCGGGCAATGTCAGGCCTCTTACGGTAAGAATCAGCAGCATCAGCCACGGAAGAGGCACGGTCCACCAGACAATCCTGCCGACAAGCTTAACGCCGCGGAATATGCAAAAATACATGCAGACCCAGGCAACTACCAGAGTAAAAACAATTTTGCCCTGAATGCTCCCTAAAGACAATCCCTCTTTATAGCCAAGGTAATTATTGAAAAAGAATTCCTTGGCGTTGGCCACGCCTTCGATACCCTCGCCGGCCCAGGGAAGCGCTCCACCCGTAAACATGCCCTTGATGCTATATCCCAAAAAGCTAAAGCAATACGCCAGTATTACCGGATAGTAGGTAATAATCACAAAGCCGAGCAGTATTCCCCACCATCCGACAAATTCGAAACGGCGGTGCCCGTGTCTGAACGCTTCCGGCGCGGCACGCTGAGTATAATGGCCGAGGCTGAATTCGAGTATCAATAGCGGCATACCAATGATAAACAAGGCGATGATATAAGGAATCAGGAACGCCCCGCCGCCGTAACTATAGAGTTTATAAGGAAACCCCCAAAGATTGCCGAGTCCAACGGCAGAGCCAACCGCGGCCAAAATAAAACCGCCCCGAGTACCCCAGCTCTCTCTTTCCAGAAGCTCGGCCATATTCCTCTACCTCCATGTAGTTTCAGAATCGGCTCACTGCTCGATGCCAAGCAGTGTCAGGCTGTCGCGTTCGACTATCTTTCTAATTTCCCCCCGCGGCACAGTAGGTAGAGATGTGTCACCCAAAAGTTTATTGAAACCGAGCAATGCCTCGATGCACTCGCTGGCACTACTCAATGGGAAGCCGCTGCCGAAAAGCAGCTTATCGAAAACGCCCCGCTCGTATGAGGTCACGACAGTGGTGTAGAGCTGCCATGTACGGTTCGGCTTAATGGTTAAATCGGCATAGACGTTTTCGTGCCTTGCTACAAGTGCAAGTGTCTGCTCGATAAAAGGCATACCCATAGTGCCGATTATTATCTTGAGGTCTTTGAACTTGCGGGCAATCTCGTCAAGCAAATACGGCTGGGCATATTCCAGCGCTGAATCCGGCCCGGCATCGCCGGCGTTATGGAAGAAAACAGGCAACTGTAATTTCTGGGCAATTTCATAAAACTGCATGGCCCGGCTGTGAGCCGGATGAAATCCGCAATCGCAGCAGTACAGGACACAGCCTTTGAGACCTTTTTTGATGGTAGCCGCAGTGATGGCCTTTTCGGTAACTTTGCCTTTAGTGGGGTCCACCAGGGCAAAGCCGACCATTTTTTCCTTATGCTTTTCGAGGTATTCGACCAACTGCTCATTGGCTTTTTCCGCCGAGACTGCTTCACCCGACGGTTTCGCCGAGGCAAGTTCGCCCAAACCGGCAAGGACCACACACTTATCGACGTTCTCTTCGGCCGCCAGCCGCTGGGCTGTTGCCGCCTGGTCCGTCGCAGCACTAGATATATGGGTATGACAATCGGTAATCATCGATATCCGCCTCTAATAAACGGTTATCGGCATTGGATAATAAATTCGATTAGCTGCGTCAAGAACAAATATCAGCTGATTGCTTGACCTGAGGGGCTGTTCAAAGTAATATTTCCGCAACCAATTTTGATTTTTTGACCGTTGGGGTGCGTATTAATAAGTGCACCTTGGGCCTATTGGGCTGGGATTTTGCCAATGGATTGTCCTGTCTGTAAAAACGCTATGGTCGTCCTGGAACTGCAGGATGTGGAAATCGACCATTGCTTCGGCTGCGGCGGTATCTGGCTCGATGCGGGTGAGCTCGAGCTGCTTATCGACGATGCGCAAAAGGCGGCGGCATTGATAGAGGGCTTCAGGGTTGATAGAAAACACCCTGAAGCGAAGAGAAGATGCCCGATATGCTCCAAAAAGATGGAAAAGGTCTTTGTCAGTGAAGGTGGACAACAGGTTTTGATTGACAGATGCCGCAAAAAACACGGCCTGTGGTTCGACAAAGGTGAATTGGGCGATGTGCTCGCAGA
>CAZNXD010000223.1:0-3503 GCA_964576935.1 uncultured Pirellulales bacterium
GATCGGGATGGTAGGTCCCATGAAGGAAAAAATTCTCCAGAATGCATTTAAAAGAGGTTGGGAGTATTGTCTGAGTTTCGGTTGGCTTACACAAACTTTTACCGGCAAAGCTGACGTCGAATAAAATCACATCTTCAAATTTCAGGCCAAGCTCTACCGGCTTATAAACAACATCATTGATCGGATAGTAAAGCAACTTCGATTGCATCATACAAAGCGTCAGACCGAAGCCGACGTAGATGATGGCAACGACCAGCGAGATGTACAAAAAAACGTGTATAACATGCCCCAGCATAAACTCACCTGCCAAAGTTCCATCGGCATAAATGCACTGAA
Source organism: uncultured Pirellulales bacterium (assembly GCA_964576935.1). Lineage (GTDB taxonomy): Bacteria > Planctomycetota > Phycisphaerae > Sedimentisphaerales > Anaerobacaceae > CAYMOE01. The sequence goes on from CAZNXD010000223.1 coordinate 337, forward strand.
ATTACGCAATCGTATTTTAATTTGCCCACGCAAATAAAACAAGCTACAATTGGGGTATATGAAAAGAAGAAAAACAATAACCGTCAAAGCAGGCCCTGTGCGAATCGGCTCAGCCGCTCCTGTAGTCATACAGTCTATGACAAAAGTCTTCACTACCGACATCGCCCGCTGTGTTAGACAGATAAACCAGCTCGAATCAGCCGGCTGCCGGCTCGTTCGACTTGCCGTCCCCACAAAAGCCGACACCGCAGCCTTTGCAAAGATTGTCCAAAAAGTAGAAACTCCTTTAATAGCCGATGTGCATTTCAATCCCAACCGCGCCATTGAAGCCATCGAAGCCGGCGCGGTAAAGATAAGACTCAATCCCGGTAATATAAAAAATCACGCCGACATACTTCGAATAATCGATGCGGCAAAATTGCACCATGCCGCCATAAGAATCGGCGTCAACGAAGCAAGCATCCGTAATTTAAAAAAGCAGGACATCATCCCCTCAAAACGCATATCGCTGATGCTTCGGGAAATGAAAAAATATGTAAGCATTTTTGAAAAGCGAAATTTCAATCAGCTCGTACTCAGCGCAAAAAGCGCCGACACCATCCGCACTATCGAGATAAACAGGCTGATTGCCCAAACATTCGATTATCCCATACATCTCGGCCTGACTCACGCCGGCCTGTCCGAAGACGCTCGCGTCCCTTCCGCCGTCGCGATTGGAACGCTGCTGGCTGAAGGCATCGGTGACACCATTCGGGTAAGCGCCGCCGGCAACCCGCTGGCTGAAGTTGAAATCGCCAAACAGATACTAATCCCGCTCGGTTTATACCAGCGACAGGAGCCCGAATTGATTGTCTGCCCGACCTGCGGCCGAGCCGAAGTCGACATAGTAAAACTGGCCAAGAAAATAAAGGCCTCGCTGAAAAATATCTCCAGGCCGTTGCGAATTGCCGTCATGGGCTGCATTGTAAACGGACCCGGCGAAGCTAAAGACGCAGACCTTGCCGTCTGTGCCGGCAAAGGCAAGGCCTTTATCTACCGCAAAGGACGAAAAGTCAAAATCGTCAAAGAAAGTGAAATCATATCCGAACTTCTGAAGCAGCTTAAGAGTATTTGAACTTATGGCCCAGGAGGAAATCACAAAAACAAGACAGAAGGAGCTGCTCACAAAGATTCTGCTCGTAACGGCCTTTAGCATCGCCTTTGCCTATATCGAGTCGGCGGTCGTTGTTTACCTGCGGGCGATATTTCATCCTAACGGCTTTACATTCCCGCTGACTGAAATGCCAACAATCGAGCAGTGGGGAAAACTGCTTGGCACTGAAATCGGCAGAGAAGCCGCAACAATTGTATTGGTCCTGACAAGCTGCTGGCTGTTCGGACAAAACAAACGTCAGCGATTGGCATGGTTTTTTATCATCTTCGCCGTCTGGGACATCTTTTATTACGTCTGGCTGAAAATTCTTCTCGATTGGCCCGCTTCAATCATGGACTGGGATGTATTGTTTCTTATCCCTGCCATTTGGGCATCACCGGTCCTTGCTCCGGTACTTGTATCACTCACAATGATTTGCTTTGCATTAGTAAGCCTGACGACTGAGCATCGATTTAAACTTAAAGTCGGTATGCTGGATTGGTTTGGTTATTCACTCGCGGCCGTTGTGATAATCGTTTCATTTTGCCTTGGAGGCTTGCATATCGATAAACCCAACTACCACGAGTACTTTAGCTGGCCGCTCTTTGCTGTTGGAGAGGCTATTGCCATAGCGGTATTTGTAAAGTGCCTGCTGCGTTCCAGCAGGTCCGCTCGAATCTAATCAGTCCTCAACGACTGGTAAGCCGAGTCAAACATTCGGCATTATCCGATGCTCATACTTCCGCCCGCTTTTGTGTAAACCTGCTCCTGCCGCCGGGTTTCCGCCCGTGATTGTGTGAATTTTGGCCGCTATTATCCGGTATGAAGCTCTCGAACTTACCGAATACCATCTTGCCCTGAGCCGTCTGCAGAGCGCTGGTCACGCTTATTACTACGTCTCTGCCTATTTTGCCACGACCGTTCTCAACAACTACCATTGTACCGTCCGGCAGATAACCCACCCCTTGGTCCTGTTCCTCACCGGGCTTGACAATTTTAACCTCCATAGCCTCGCCGGCAATTGCTATCGTCTTCAGTGAATTAGCAAGGTCGTTCAGATTCAATACATCCACCTCACGCACCTGGGCAACTTTAGTCAGGTTGAAATCCGTCGTAGCCAAACGACCGTCATGATGCTTGCTAAAAATCACCAGCTTCTGGTCAACTCCCTGCATCTCTTCAACCTGTGCAACAATCGTATCATCGATTTCAATATCAATAGTCGGGTCCTTCTGCATCCGGTTGAGAATCTCCAGACCGCGCCGGCCGCGATTGCGCTTGAGCTTATCAGCTGAATCTGCTATAAGCTGAAGTTCATTCAGAACAAATCGAGGAACTATCATTGGTGCGTCAAACAATTTGCTGTGATACAAGTCTGCGATTCGACCGTCAATAATAACTGAAGTATCAAGGATCAAAGGCCGAGCACCTTTCGTCTGCTTCGTAAACTCAACATAAGGAATCACGAACCGAACATCATCCTTCGTACGTATCACGATACTAATCGTCAGAAAGCAAATGCATATCGCCAGAAACCATTTTATAGCGCTGACCGCCTCCGGAATGATACCTATCTTATACGTTTGAAAGATGACATCTACCGCCGGAGCCAAAACACCGCTTATTATTATCCCGACCAGCAATCCAAAGAATACTCCTGCAAGCGCGCTTAGCTTCTTCTTGGGCGTAAAAAAGTCCACCAGAAATGCAAATACTCCCATGCCGAATCCTGACCAGAATACCGCCCAGAAACTAATCGAGTTCTCCTCGCGAGCCATTGATTCGGTGCTTACTGTGAAGAAAAGAACTAAGATAAGGATAAGTGCAAATAAAACGCGGAAAACCCAGAGTAATACCATCGTCTGTTACCTCCAAATATTTATGATGTAATATATTATGACACATTATAGGCCATTATAACCGCTATTACACTATTTATCAATCGCCGGTCGCGGCTGCTAATACGTCAATAACCAATATCGGCCCATTCAAACACCCCACATTAGCTGCTTCTGCACCGTTTATGACTATAAAT
>CAZNXD010000224.1:0-3490 GCA_964576935.1 uncultured Pirellulales bacterium
TCGCGGCAACGGCAAGGCTGAAAAGGACCGAAAGGTCGCCGGCGAAAAACTAAATACTCTCATAAAAATACTTTCCGAAGCCGAACGCGCCATCGGCGTACTTGCTCGCAGAGGAATTGACTTCGAGTACTTTGTCGGTAATTACTATGACGGCAAAAAACTTCCTTCGTTCAGGATATGTAACCAGGGCCAGGACGAATTTTTCTACGAGATTGGCAAATTTGAGAAGCGGCTGAGCCGGCTCAAGGAAAGTTTTGACCCGGAAGCCGATGAGGAGTTGCTCGTTGCCGAGGATATGCACGAGGTCGACAAAATCAACGAGGTAAATGCGCGCCTTAACAAAGACTTCAATCTTGACCTGAAGGACTTCATGCTGAAAGCCGTTAAGAAGGACTCGGGCGAGTCGGTGCCCACAAAGTTCTGTCTTATGAGCAATGAAGAGGGACATGAAGTTGCCTCACTGGGCCGGCTTTGTGCGGCAGTTCGCCAGATTGGTGGCAAAGGAATCGAAATAAAACGATTCAAGGGTCTTGGCGAGATGAACGCCGAACAGTTATGGGATACGACGATGAACCCGGCCACACGCACACTGCTTAACGTAAAATTGGACGACGCCGGCGAGGCCGACCGGCTCTTCAGTATCCTGATGGGTAGTGATGTCGAGAAGCGACGCCACTTTATCAATGAGCATGCTCTTGAAGTTCAGAATCTGGATGTGTAAGTTGGAGCTGGGAGATGGTTTTACCTCATACCGATATTCGGTTAAGGCCTGACGGCAGAAAGTCACTTCATCTCTTACGCAAAAAGAGCCCAATTCTTTTTGCAGCGATACTGATTTTATATTTTCTAATCAGCTCCTGTCTCGCTGATACCTTTACCAATGCTGAGACCGGCGAGGTATTGCACGGATATACAATCGAAAAGACCGCGGACGGTCAGGCTTTAGTGAAAACCATTGAAAAGGACAGTTTAAAGCTGAACTTGGCTCAATGGAACGTTATCGCAGACTCAAACGGCAGGAACAATAAGGTGACAGTCTTTGGTTTTGATGAGCCCATAATGCACGAGATAGAGACGTCAGCCTTCGAGCAAGCCCTGCCTAAGGCCGCCGCGAGGGGACCACTTTTTATACTTGTTGAAATCGATTCGCCGGGCGGCCGGATTGATTTGACTAAGCGTATTTGTGCGGCGATTGCTGCAGCGGATAATTGTCAGGTCATTGGTTACATTAAGTCGGGCCAGGCCGGTGGTGCTCTATCGGCCGGCGCTGCTGTCTCGCTGGCATGCGATAAGCTTTACATGATGCCCAATACCGTTATTGGCGCCGCTACAATGATGACCGGCGATGCTCAAACCATGAAAAAAGCCTACGGTGAAGATATCGGCGAGAAGTTAGACTCGGCCTGGCGGGCTACTCTGGCTTCGCTGGCGCAACAGAACGGAAGGCCGGGGATGTTAGCAAAAGCCATGGTTGATAAGGACATTGAAGTAGTCGAAGTCAAACATGCGGGCGCCAGGGACTTCGTCGATCCCGTGAATTTAGACGCCATGGATAAAATTGTGCGGGTCTGGAGCAAGAAAGGGTCGCTGTTAACTCTAACTGCTGCTGAAGCCGTGCAAAGCGGTATTGCCGATGGAATTGTCGAATCACGAACCGAGCTGCTTCAACAATTAGACGCTCAGACAGCAGAGATTATTATCGATGACAGCATTGGTGACGCCAGGCGTGAACTGAATCGCGCCGAGGGACAGCTCGGCCGAATTCGCAAGTCATTCGATTTGAAGGTCAAAAAGTCGAAAGGGCAAATGTCCCGCGCAGAGGCGTTAAAGATTTTGCGCGACGCGAGGAATGAGTTCAGGACACTGATAAACCTTGCCCGAAAGTATCCGGACCTTGGGCTGGATATTATAGCACTCGAAGACGAGTTTAATTCCATCGAAGCGGCCTATCAGAACATAAAAAGACAATCAAGACGCCGATAGATAAGTTCGGTTACTAAGAGAGGGTTGATGCTGACAAAGATGCTGCGGCTCAAGACGTTATTACTTATTTTATTAGTGGGTGTCGTCTGGTTTGTGTTTTATGCCGGCGCCGATTCCTTTACTCGCAACATCACCGGCCAGGTGCTGCACGGTTACCGGACAGGCCGAATGGAAGATGGCCTGGACGTTGTATATACGGTTCAGCAGGGCTTTGTCAAACTGGACCTGAGCGAATGGACAGTTTCATTAAATCACCTGGGGCGCAAACACCGGGTGGTGGTAATCGGCCTTAATGGCCCGCTGGATTTGCAGGTGGTATCTGAAGCTCTGCATCGTGCCATAAGCGAAGCATCAGAAGCGGGTCCTGTGTTGATACTGCTGGAAATAGACAGCCCCGGCGGCAAGACCGAATATATAGAGGGATTGTGCGACCTTATAATCCGCATCGATTATTGTCCAATCACAGCGTTTGTCCGCGGTGGCCAGTTCGGCGGGGCTTTAAGCGGTGCATCGGCTGTTGCGCTTGCCTGTGACAGGATATGCATGGCACCGAACACGACGATTGGAGCGGCCAGTCTTGTAAAATCTCATTCGGCGGTTTCCGATGACAAGCTGAGTATTGCCTGGGAACAATACCTGGCCTCTCTTGCACAGCGGCGGAACCGCCCCGGGTTACTTGCCCGAGCCATGGTCGACAGGGACATTTCTGTTATCGAGATAATCCGTGACGGCAAACGTTTGTTCATAGACCCTGCTGAGACGGAACCAAATGACATGTTTGTTGCAAGATGGACTGAATCGGGTTCGCTTTTGACTTTGACCGCAATGGAGGCCATGCAATGCGGAATCGCCGAGTCGGTAGTCGCCGGCCGGTCGGAAATGTTGCAAAAAATCGGCGCGGTATCAGCCGAGATTGTTGTAAGAGACGAGGCCGCCGAAGCGGAACGTACTTTCAGAAAGGCCAAGCTGAAATTCGCCAGATTGCGGAGGTCACTCGATGCCAATATCAAACAGCTTGAGCTGACAGAAAGTATGCCGCAGGCGATAGCACTTCTGCGCGAAGTCAAGGAGCAATATAAATCACTTCTTTTGCTGGCGCGGCGCTATAGGGACCTTTATCTTGACACCGAGTTGATTGAGCAGCAGTTGAGTAAAGCTGAAAGTTATTACGAGAAAGCGAAACACAGACAGCGCGTGCTCGACGGAAACGAGGTAAAAGACAGCCGGCAGGTGCAATGATGCTTTCATAATTCTTATTTGAAAAAACTTTATATTTTGCTTGAAAAGATTTGCTCGGTACGACAGAATGAAGCACAAGAGACAGGATGGCCTTGTCTGGAGTGCTCGGCCGAGGTGCATCGGGGGTTGAGGTGATGCACATTCAAGTATGGAGGCACAAAATGGCGGGCAAAACAATAATCATCGGCATGACATTTTTGTCATTTGTACTGATATTTGGCGGTTGCGGCGGGGGAAGTTCGAGAAAGCCGAAAGAAATCGCCGCTAC
>CAZNXD010000225.1:0-3476 GCA_964576935.1 uncultured Pirellulales bacterium
GGAACCAAGTACTGTAAGCCGAACACCCAGATTGAAGTTTCAATGTACGAAGGCAAGCCTGTCATCGTCAATCTGCCCAACACCGTGGACCTGGAAGTGACAGATACCCCGCCCGAAATAAAAGGCGCTACCGCGACAAATCAAAGCAAATCTGCAACCTTGGAGACAGGTCTGGTCATACAGGTGCCGCCGTTTATCAAAGTCGGTGAAATGTTAAGAGTCGATACGCGGACCGGACAATACCTCACCCGTGTAAAAGATTCCTGAAAGCAAGATGCGAGACACGGCGAATGCCGATAGACAAAATAAGTAAGCTGCTGGTCAAAATTTTCGGCTCACGGAACGAGCGGCTGGTCAAGTCGTATTCGGTCATCGCTAAAGAAGCCGGACAATTCGAACAGCAAATAAAAGCCCTCAGTGACGAGCAGCTAAAAGAAAAAACCGCCCAGTTCAAATCGGCTCTTGCCGAAGGCACACATCCGGAGGATATCCTGCCCGAAGCTTTTGCCGTAGTTCGAGAAGCCGCCAGACGAAACGTAAATATGCGACACTTCGACGTCCAGCTCATCGGAGGCGATGTCCTCTATGAAGGAAAAATTGCCGAAATGGCAACCGGCGAAGGCAAGACCTTAGTTGCGACTTTGGCCGCGTATCTCGTCCATCTAACCGGCAGAAGAGTTCACATCATCACCGTCAATGACTACCTCGCCAAGCGTGACGCCGAATGGATGGGCCCGGTCTATCGGGCTCTTGGAATGACCGTCGGTGCTATCCAGGCCGACATGGACACCGCCGGTGACGAGCGTCGCGCGCAATATGAATCTGATATATGCTACGGTACGAATAACGAGTTCGGATTCGACTATCTCCGTGACAATATGAAAGTTTCCATGCAGCAGATGGTCCAGGGCCGGCTTCAATACGCGATTATTGACGAGGTCGACTCGATTCTGATTGACGAAGCCAGAACGCCTCTGATTATCTCAGGACCCGCCTTCGATGATGTCTCCAGGTACAAAAAGGCCGACGAAGTCGCACGAAAACTCATGTCACTGCAAAGCAAATACGATTCTATAAAAAAACAAATCGACACCGCCCAAAGGACTGTCGCCAACGCACAGGGTGAATTGAGCGAGGCAAAAAAGGCCAAAGACAACAATCGCATCGAAAAGGCACAAAAGGTAATCGAGCAGGGCGAAAAAGATCTTGAATCCGCCCAGGCAAGACTTGCCCAGACCACACAATACTATGAAGTGGAATACGACCGAAAGGCTGTCCACCTCACCCACGAAGGCGTTGGAGCTGCCCAGGAAATAGCGGGCCTCGGCTCATTCTTTACCGGCTCGAATATGGAATGGCCTCACCTGCTCGAGCAGGGCCTTCGGGCACATGTCACCTTCGAAAAGGAAAAAGATTATGTCGTAATGGAAGGCAAAGTAATAATCGTTGATGAATTCACAGGCCGATTGATGCACGGCCGGCAGTGGTCCGACGGACTGCACCAGGCCGTCGAAGCAAAAGAAAACGTCCAGGTCAAGGAAGAATCTCAGACACTGGCGACCGTCACCCTGCAGAACTTCTTCAAACTATATGGCCAGCTCGCAGGTATGACAGGTACCGCACTGACCGAGTCGGAAGAGTTTATGAATATCTATGAGCTCGAAGTCGTGACGATACCGACCAACAAGCCCTGCGTCCGTGATGATATGAACGACGTCATCTACAAAAGCCCGAAGGAAAAGTTAAATGCCATCACCGACCAGATAAACGAAGTCAGCGGCTCGGGCCGGCCCGTACTGGTCGGAACGGTAAGCATCGAAAAGAACGAAGCCCTTTCAGCCGCACTGACCGGACGATTCGGTATCGAGCACGAGCTTCTAAACGCAAAGCAGCATGAGCGAGAGGCTATGATTGTCGCAAAGGCCGGCCAGCAGCACGCCGGACGCGATGGAAAAATGCGAGGCAATGTCACCATCGCGACGAACATGGCCGGACGTGGAACTGATATCGTTTTGGGCGAAGGTGTCCCCGCCTTAGGCGGTCTGCACGTATTGGGCACCGAACGCCACGAAGCCCGCCGTATCGATAATCAGCTTAGAGGTCGATGCGGCCGGCAGGGAGACCCAGGCTCCACACAGTTCTTCCTCAGCTTTGAAGATGACTTGATGCGGCTGTTCGCTCCCGAATGGACCGTAAAGGCACTGTCGTGGATAGGGTGGGAAGAAGGTCAGCCCATTTATCATTCGCGAATATCAAAAGGAATCGAAAAGGCGCAGAAGAAAGTCGAAGAAAGAAACTTCGAAGCCAGAAAGTCCCTGCTCGAATACGACGAGGTCATGGACTATCAACGGAACATCTTCTATTCGCGCAGGCGGGAAATTATAAAAGGAACCGGCCTTAAACAAATCATCGAAGATATGATTGCTTCGACAATTACTAAAAACTGCGAAACGATACTCGATGCCGATTACCCTCAAAAGTGCATCGTCGAATGGGCCAGAACCACTTTCGGTGTCGATTTAAAGCCCTCCGATATTAGAAACATAACCGCCGAAGAAATCGAACACTTGATAAAGGAACAGGCCAAAGAAACCGTCACAAACGAGATTTCACTGTCACTCGGAGAATACCTCGAAGATTATTCAGACCCTAAGACTTGGGATGTGAACGGCCTGTGCAAATGGGCGATGAGCGCGTTCAAAGTCAGCCTCAGTCCCTCAAAGGTAAAAGACCAGTCACCGGAAGAAATCGAGGACCAGCTGGCACTCGCCGCGTCCGAGCAGGTCGATAAAAAAGACTGCTCTCAGCTGGACGAATTTCTAAGGGACGATTTCGCCGTGAAAATGTTTACCGATTGGGTCCGCGCCAAGTTCAATATAAAGCTCGACCTGCAATTAATAATAGATAATAAGCCCGAACAGACCCGGCAGCTCGTTCTCGAAAAAGCAGCCGAGCAATATAAGCAGCGCGAAATCGAATATCCCGTTGAATTTGCGATGAATATGGTTTACGGGCAACAGGAGATAAATGTTTATGCATTTGAATCACTCGCCGAATGGGCAAAGAAAAAATACAACGCAGACCTGTCCGTTGAGCAAATCCAGAACACTAAACCGAGCGCCTTGCACAAACAGCTTCTCGAATTGAGTCGCAGCTATAACGACGGCGAGCTTGAGAAGGAAATCAACAGCAGGCTAAGCGAGCTTGATACTGACCGGCTAAAAGACTGGGCCAACGAGAGATTCGAGGCAAGCCTCAGCGAAGAAGAGCTATCTGATAGAGAACTTCTTGCAGACAGACTAACTGAAACAGGACGCGAGTTCCTGCGAAAAGAGCTCTCCGACCTTGAAAGATACGTACTGCTGCAGGTCTACGACGGTACATGGAAAGACCATCTCTACGCAATGGACCATCTCAAAAGTAGTATCTGGATGCGTTCCATGGCTGAGAAGGACCCAAAAATCTAATACAAACGC
>CAZNXD010000226.1:0-3447 GCA_964576935.1 uncultured Pirellulales bacterium
TTAATGCCGCGAATCGTCATGCAGCTATGTGAGGCCTCAAGCACAACGGCAACTCCTTTGGGTTTGATATTTTTCATCATAAAATCGGCTATCTGGTCGGTCAGTCTTTCCTGGACCTGCAGCCGCTTAGCGAAGCAATCAACAATGCGAGCGAGCTTGCTAAGGCCTAATACCACGCCTTCGGGCAAATAAGCTACATGCGCTTTGCCGATAAACGGCATTAAATGATGCTCACAGATGCTGTAGAACGGGATGTCACGCAGCAGGATGATTTCGTCGTATTTTTCGGTGAAAGTAGTTTCTATGTGTTCTCTCGGATCCTCGTTTGTTCCCGCCAGCAGCTCACAGTACATTCGGGCCACTCGCTGGGGTGTGAACTTAAGACCTTCGCGGTTCGGATCTTCGCCTACCGCAAGCAGGATTTCGTTTACGGCTTTTTCGATTCTGGCGGTGTCGACCTGGATTTCATTCTTGTCAGTCATTATTTTTACTTTCTTTAATCAACGTTTTGCTTTTTTCGTAAGGTTCGTCAGGTAAGCAGTCAGCAATCTTACCCCAAATCCGATTGAGCCGTCGGCAGTGATTTTCTTTAAAGGTTCGGACGGGTCCATCTTGCCGGCAATATCGAGATGCGCCCATTTGGTATCGCCTGCAAATTCACCTAAAAACGATGCGGCAGTACAAGCGCCGCCGTATTTTGAGCCGATGTTCTTAAGGTCGGCGATTTTACTTTTCAATTCTTCCGCGTATTCGTCGCCGCAGGGCATATGCCAAAGGGCTTCTCCGCTTTGCTGGGCGGCGGTCTGTAATTCTCGAATCAAAGCGTCGTCGTTACCCATAAGACCGGCTTTGTGCTTGCCCAGTGCAACCATACAGGCGCCGGTCAGCGTGGCAACGTCAATAATCGGTTCGCATTTACTCTGTTTGGCATATGCGATACCGTCGCAAAGCACCATTCGCCCTTCGGCATCGGTGTTGAGAATTTCGACGGTCTTTCCGCTGTAGGTGGTAATAACATCACCGGGCCGATAGCTGTCGGCGCCGGGCGCGTTTTCTGCGGCACAGATAACGGCACAGACCTCGACGGGAAGTTTCAAATCGGCGATTGCCTTTATTGCGCCGAGCGTAACCGCCCCGCCGGTCTTGTCCATCTTCATCTGGTCCATGTGTGCAGAGGGCTTGATACTTATCCCGCCCGAATCGAAGGTGATGGCTTTTCCGATAAGACCAACGGTACCGACCTTGCGCGGCGCGCGAGGCGTGTATTTTAGAACTATCATGCAGGGTTTATGCGATGAGCCCTGTCCGACCGCGATGATTCCACCCATCTTTTTCTGCTTGAGCTGTTTCTCATCAAAGACAGTGCAGGTCAAATTGGCTGTTCTGGCGGCTATCGCTTTGGCCTGTTTGGCAAGCTGTTCGGGATACATCACGTTGGCCGGGCGATTTGCTATTGTGCGGGCAATGTTCTGGGCGGCGCCTATGGCAGAGCCGATAGTTACACCCTGGCTGAGCTTTCGCAGTGCCGTTGAGTCGGTGTCGATGAGCTCGGCCTTAAGCGACTTGCTGCGTCCGTTTTCACTGTCACTTTGAAACTCATCGTAGCGGTAAGCGCCAAAGCAGATTCCTTCGGCGATTGCTTGGCCCATATCGGTAATGTTTATCTTCTTTCCGAAGGCCTGGTGAAAAACAAATGCAACATTTACAGCTTTGAGACTGACCGCCTGGTTAGCGGCATAAGCGGCTGCGGTGCGCAGTGTATCGAGGGTAGCTTTTTTGTTGTCACCCAAACCAACAAGCAAAACTCTTTTGGCGCTGATTTTGTCGTTGCCGTAAATAAGAGCATGAGTCCGTTCTTTGCCCTTGAAGTCGCCCAGTTTAATCAGTTGCTCAACGGCTCCGTCGAGATTTTTATTCAACTGCTTATTTACTTTGTTGAGCTGCTTGGCATCGGCAAATTGGCCGAGGCAGAGCAAATCTGTTTTACAGGACAGGACATCTGTTTTTTGTGTTCCGATTTTAATATCGATGATTTCTCTCATTGGAAAGAACTCCTTATTTATCCGCTGTGGTTGATTTAGTCGCTTTTTCTTTGGCCCGATGCCGCAGGTAACTTTCGATAAAAGACTCGATATCACCGTCGAGCACCGCAGTGACATTGCCGGTCTGATATTCGGTGCGGTGGTCTTTGACCATCTGATACGGCTGCATTACATAGCTGCGAATCTGGTTGCCCCATGCGATTTCACCTTTGTTGCCGTAGAGCCTGGCCAGCTCGGCGTCGCGTTTTTGCTGCTCGTGCATATACAACCGAGCTTTTAACACCTTCATCGCAGAGGCGCGGTTTTTGTGCTGGCTTCTATCGTTCTGGCACTGCACGACGATGCCGGTAGGCAGATGGGTGATACGGACAGCCGAGCTTACTTTATTAACGTGCTGGCCTCCGGCGCCGCTGGCACGATAGAAGTCAATCCGCAAATCATCATCTTTAATCTCAATGTCGATATCGTCCTCGAACTCAGGGATGCAGTCAACGGCAACGAAGCTGGTGTGGCGTCTGGCGTTGGAGTCGAATGGGCTGATGCGGACCAGGCGATGCACGCCTCGTTCGCAGGAGAGTTTGCCGTAGGCGAACGGGCCGGAGACACGCAAAGTTACCGAACGAATGCCGGTCTCTTCGCCGGGAGTTATGTCATACTGCTGGTACTTGTATTTGTTGTCGTCGAAGTATCGGCTGTACATTCGCAAGAGCATGTTCGCCCAGTCGCAGGATTCGGTTCCGCCGGCACCGGCGTGAATGCTGAAATAGCAATTGTTGGAGTCGTCCGGACCTGACAGCAGGCCCTGCAGCTCTATCCGCTCGCATTTTTTTTCCAATTCACGGAAATCTTTTTCTATCTGCTCCAAGGTCTGTTCGTCCGACTCTTCTGCAGCCAGCTCGAACAGTTCCTGAAGTTCATTTGCATTTTGCAGAGCATCGGCTACCGGCTCGACAACGGCTTTGAGGATTTTCAGCCTGCTTACCGTTGCCTGAGCGGATTCCTGATTATCCCAGAAATTGGGGCCCGACATTTTCTTTTCGAGGGATTTCAGTTCGGATTGCCTGGCGGGCAAGTCAAAGCCAGTCCCGGATTTTTTGAATCCGAGCCGACAGGTCTGCGATTGCTGTTTTTAGTTCCGCTGTTTCCATATTACGAATCTATGAGCTAACTGTCCGAATCTTAAATTCCGTTGGTGGTGGCTTTATAACATATCCGGTGATGAACGGCAACTCCCAGTCAGAAATGTCAATCGGCTGTGCTACAAGCAGGCGATATCAAGGTTTTTTGCTGCGGCGGTCTCGTCGGGGCGACAGACCGGTGTGGTAACAGGGGCATCTTTTAGCATTTGGGGATTGGTCTGAGCCTCTTTGGCCAATTCAATCATGGCCTGGATGAAGGAATCGAG
>CAZNXD010000227.1:0-3421 GCA_964576935.1 uncultured Pirellulales bacterium
GCGAACACAGCCAGGAAGAGTTTTTCCATACCTTCAACGCCCTCTATAATAGCGGCAAGCAGATAATTTTAAGCGCTGACAGCTCACCGGCGGATATACCATCGCTTGAGGAGAGACTCACGAGCAGATTCAATTGGGGCCTGGTAGCCAGAATAGACCCGCCAAGCCATGATACTCGAGTGGCAATAGTCATGAAAAAGGCAAAACTGCGAGGCCTGGATATCTCAGATGAAATAGCCGAGTACATCGCACGCAAGGTCCGGGCCAATATCAGAGAGCTTGAGGGGGCTTTGACGCGTCTGCATGCGGTTGCCCTCACCACCGGCGAGAAAATGTCATTGAAACTGGCGGTTAACGCACTGGCTGATGGATTTGACAGCTCAGTACGAAATGTGACCATCACAGACATAATCGACGTTGTAACCCAGCACTTCGATGTGCGACTGGCCGACTTGCAGAGCAAACGACGCAGTCAAAGCATAACTTTGCCGAGGCAGATATGTATGTACCTGGCGAGAGACCTGACCAAACACAGTCTTGAGGAGATAGGCGGCCATCTTGGCGGACGAGACCATACTACCGTCATGCACGCCTGCGGCAAAATCGGCCAGGCCAAACAGAAAGACCCCCAAATGCACACCCTGCTGAGCGAATTGACAAATCAAGTAACGCAGGCCCCACGTGTTTAAACGTAGCTAAGCCGAGCAATTGCACACACTCATTTCTTAATTACAGCTTTGAGTAATGATTAAGCGTGATAAGAAATGAAGCAACTCTTGTAGACTATACAAATGCAATAAATAACCACGCGTTAAAACCCGTAGAATTGCGGTAGAGCCGTTAAGTCCCCCTCTCTACTCCTCTTCAACTTAAAAAAGGTATCATAAATACAAAAAGCTGTCAAGTAACTTTTCCTCAGTTTTTAGAAGCTTTTTTGCGATTTGTCGCCTAAATATCTAACCCGCAAGGGCCTATTTTACCCTGCATGTATCTTTCCGGCCCCAAAAACCTGCTATTAACACCATATACTCGCTAAATATCAAGATATCGCCTCCCCGCCGGCACGCCAAACCCACTCAAAGTACAGGTTGACCGGGCGTCAAAAAGGACCTATGGAAATACCGGATAAACTATCGAGGGGTAAGAAAAATGTGCTAATGGCCCAGAATTGTCGGTATAAACCCGTCTATTGCGGTTTTTTCTTGGGCTTTTCTTTTTGGGCTTCTTCTTTATTAGTGGCCTTTTCACGCTGAATCGCGTCATATACCTCCCTGCGGTGCACAGGGATGCTTTTTGGCGCGGTAATGCCGAGTCGTACTTTATCACCACGGACATCCACTATGGTGATTTCCACGTCATCTCCGATGACAATCGACTCATCCTTCTGCCTGCTCAAAACCAGCATTTTCAACTCCTTTTGAAGGCAGTAACCCTTATTATTCTACGATTCAAGGCTTTTACTGTTCAATGCGGGCCTTTACGGCCTCGCTGGCTTACTGCCAACCTTACACGCCAAATTAAGCGGAAAAGCTTAACCTTGACCGCAATAATATATTCGGCCAATTGCAGGGGTGAAAACAGTTGTTTTTAGCCGGTTTGGAAAATTGCGGGTATTTTACGGCCCGTTGTTGATGTAAGTGCTTAGATATCAAGAACATAACTTCGCCGGGGGCGTTGAAAAACAGCTTGTTGATTCTTCCTGGAACCTTGGGTCCTGAGGTCTCATTGGGCCTGCTGCTTACGCCACATTCTGTATATCTGAGCCAACCAGTAGCCAGCTATTGTCCCCAAAGTCCCATAAGAGACCATTTGTATGGGTAAGATAGCTACGACAGGGTGAGCAAAGAAAACTGCAGGGACGTTCTCGGCTAAATAAGCAACGGTTTCGGCCTTGGCATAGAAGCTGATACACAAGGCAGGCATAGCTGCGGTTGCCAGGATAGGCCAAATATAGCTGGAATTAAGAAATATGTTGACCACAAACGCAGCAACGGCAAACGAAGCTGCGACCGCAAAAACGATTTGCCCTGAACTGGGCTGTGCAACGACGGAACTTAGCTTGACATCAGAAAGCCTGATATCCTGTGCTAAAATCTTAATGCAGAAAAGAGCGATAAGGCCTGAACCAATCAAAGCCGTCAGAACGCTTGCGTAGTCTCCGAGGTTGATGTCCTTTGCCGACTTTTTTGAAGGCAGACTCATTTGACCTTTCGCCAGCAACCGGCCCAGTAACATGCCTGCAAAACCAGCAGCAATGGGGATTAGCCATAACAACGCCGTCCATTTGAATTGAGCAAGAACCTGATGTCGCTGCGCCGCATCAGCGGTCTTTTGCATCAGGGTCGCAATATTTGAACTTCTAACCGACCAGACCGCCAGCCCAACTGGCACAGCCAGAACAGCTATTTTCTCACCATACGGCCAGCTAAGAAAATAGCTGACAAAACCGGCGATTAAAGCCAAAAAGCAAAGAATTACAGCTCCGCCCATAGCCGGAAAAGAAACAATACCATCCGCACCGGCCGGCTGAACACCCCGCCAGGCCGCTAAACCAATCAATAACATTCCCACAGCTGCCGCAGCGATAATTCGCAGCCTCATCAGCCAGGTTAAGCTCGAAAATATACTTAGTACGACAAGTATGACAGCTAAAGCCGCCGCCATTTTCAGCAATATATCCATCATTACTTCCTGCCTTAACGAACTTCAGTCAAAGATGCAACAGATTAGCTGCGATATCCGCCGCGGTCAATAGATATTCGTATGGCTAAGGGAAACCGCAGAGCAATCCTCAATAGTCCCAAATTGGGTTTGATTGGGTTTGTTTTTGGCTTTGTTTTTCCTCCTGATCGCGGTTTTTGGGCGAAAAACGGCGAAAATTGGGTTCGTTTTGTAAAATTTTGTTAATTGGTTAGTGGTTAATTGGTTAAATGGTTGAATGGTTAACTGGTTAATTGTCATTTTTTTAAGTTGCCTATGTTAACTAATTTATAAACTACCCCGGTATTATACCATATTTTGAACAAAAATCAAGCAGAAAATGCGGCTTTTTAATCACTGATTCTGCCAAAAGAATGGCGGACAATTTACACCGTTGTTTTGGCAGAGTAATATAAAAGGCTGGGCGGAATTGCCCAGCCTTGTCGTAAGTCATTTATTTAAGCTTAATCGAGGAGGGCCTTTCTAAATTCGAGGTACTCGGCTTCGGTCATGTATTCGTCAAGATCGCCGGATTCCCATAACTTGTCCAGCCAGTCAACCAAATCCTGAACATCAAATTCGGGAAAGTCCTTTGCGGCCTGCCTTATGGCGTGGACGTTATTGAAGGCGTTAATTGCGTAAAACTTTTCGGCTTTGGCGTATACTGAATCCGGCATAGCGGCGAGACTTGCGGAGACATCGGGCAACAGAAGTCCTCCGT
>CAZNXD010000228.1:0-3414 GCA_964576935.1 uncultured Pirellulales bacterium
GAACTTTGCTGTCAACCTGGCCGGGCCGTTCTTTATGGTTTATATGCTCAAGCGGCTGAATCTCAGTATGTCACTTATTATCACGTTGTCGATTGTCAGCCAAATCCTGAATTTTGCTTTTCTGAGGATATGGGGCAGGTTCACCGATGCTTTCAGCAATAAATCTGTTCTGGCTATATCGGGGCCTTTGTTCATCCTTTCGATACTGGCCTGGACTTTTACTACCATGCCGGAAAAATATTTCCTTACGATTCCGCTGTTGTTTATTATTCACGCGGTGATGGGCCTTGCCTCTGCCGGCGTATCACTTGCCTCGGGCAATATCAGCCTAAAGCTCGCACCTAAGGGACAGGCGACGTCCTATCTTGCTGCAAACACTATCGTTAACTCCATCGCAGCAGGTATCGCGCCGATACTGGGCGGCAAATTCGCAGACTTTTTCAACGGCCGGGAGCTTGATTGGGTGCTGACATATACCTTTCCCGGGGGCAAGTTTACGCTTCCGACACTGAACCTGCAGCAGTGGGATTTCTTCTTTGCGCTTGCCTTTATCATAGGCTTGTATTCTATTCATCGTCTGTCGATGATAAGAGAAGTCGGCGAAGTCGAGGAAAAAATTGTGATGAATGAGTTTTTCTCGGAGGTCAAAAATCAGGTTAGGATATTATCATCAGTCGAGGGCCTTCGCCAGATGATAAGCATGCCGTTTTTGATGGTCAGAAGTATTGCGACAAAAGCCGGGCCTGATGGCGTATCAGGTCAACAAAAGGCTTCTAAAGATAGTTCTTGATTTTTATCACTGAGGGACTGACGTATGAGTTTTTACGACACCCAGGTTTTCACGATAGTTGTTTTGCCCTTGTTGATTTTCCTTGCAAGGGTCTGTGATGTCACGATAGGAACGCTTCGTTTGGTTTCTGTTTCGCGGGGATATAAGGCTCTTGCGCCGCTGTTCGGCTTTATAGAGGTTCTGATTTGGATTATTGTGATTGGCAAGGTCATGGAGAACCTTGACAACTGGCTTTGCTATGTTGCCTATGCAGGCGGCTTTGCCGCGGGTAACTTTGTTGGCATCTGCATAGAAGAGAAGCTCGCCATGGGTATATCGGTGGTCAGAATTTTCACTAAAATGGACGCTTCTGAGCTGGTCAAAAGTCTCAGGGAGCAAGACTACGGCGCTACAATTATCGATGCGCACGGCGAGAGCGGCAATGTTAATATCATATACTCGATGGTGAACCGAAGTGACCTTGATAGTGTAGAACAACTGATAAAAAAGTTTAATCCCAAAGCATTTTATTCGGTTGACGACGTTCGGTTTGCACAAGCGGGGATATTCCGCCCTCGCAGGGGCTTTTTTCAGAAGAACCCGTTGAAATTGCCGAAGCTATACCGAAAGGGAAAATAAAATCCGCTAAGCCGTGCAGGAAAGGATAGCAGGGCCATGACTAAACTGATGAATAGCCATTCGAGAAAGGCGGGACTGCCGCCCGGAACAACTGTTCACATAGGCAAAAGAAGCGCTGAAGAAATCAGGATAACGTTAATAGACTACAATGAACAGCAGTTCCAGGAAAAGCAAATCACCGATGTCGAGCAGTGTTTCAAGCTTCGTAGTGAGCCTACAGTTACCTGGATAAACATCGACGGCATTCATGATGTTCCGTTGATTGAAAAGGTGGGGCGTGGTTTTGGATTGCATCCACTGGTGCTTGAGGACATTGCCAATACCGGCCAGAGGCCGAAGTTCGAAGACTACGAAGATTACGTATTCTTGGCGTTCAAAATGCTCACTTACGACAAACAGCTCAAGTCCCTGCAGACGGAAAATGTCAGCCTGATATTAGGTAAAAACTTTGTCATATCGTTCCAGGAACGGGTGGGTGATGTTTTCGAGCAGATAAGAGACAGGATAAGAAATGCCAAGGGTCGAATACGCAAGATGGGCTGTGATTATCTCGCTTATACATTGATTGACGCGACGGTGGATAGTTATTTCGAGGTGCTGGAGAACCTCGGCGAAAGAATCGAGTCGCTTGAGGATGAGCTGATTGCCAGGCCCGGCCAAAAGACGCTCAGGGAAATCCACTCTTTGAAATCAGAGATGTTGTTTCTGCGAAAATCCGTTTGGCCGTTACGAGAAGTGATAAACAGCCTGCAAAAGACCGAATCAGACCTGATAGCAGAAGGCACAGGTATTTATCTGCGTGACGTTTACGACCACACCATACAGATTATCGATACTATTGAGAGCTTTCGCGACATGGTCACAGGCATGCTGGATATATACCTTTCGAGCCTCAGCAATCGGATGAACGCCGTTATGAAAGTTCTTACTATAATCGCCACAATCTTTATGCCGCTCAGCTTCTTTGCCGGTGTTTACGGTATGAATTTTAAACACATGCCGGAGCTTGGCTGGAAATGGTCGTATCCTGTGGGCTTTTGGCTTGCTATTATCGTAGTTTTTATGGGAATGCTGTTGTACTTTAGAAAAAAGAAATGGTTGTGATTTAAGTATTGCAGGGAACATTTTTTAGGGACATAAATTATGGTTTTCGTATTTGTTCTCACATTGGCGGTCTCATTTATTGTCGTTAGAATCGGGGCGATTGCGTTTCAACTGACCGGCCTGGAGTGGTCGCTGGCAAAGTTTCAGGCTCTTTCATGTTTTACCGGTACGGGGTTTACCACTAAAGAGGCGGAGTTAATAACCGGCAACATGCAGAGGCGCAAGATTGCTTCGGTGCTGATGGTTTTAGGTAACGCCGGGCTGGTGATACTCGTAGCTACTTTCGCCAGCTCGCTCATACCTCGCGAAACGATACTCGCCAGGATTACGAAATTGTTTCTACCTTCTGACGTTTCTTCTGATGTGGTTAGATGGATCAATCTTTTGATAATAGTTATAGCGGTGGCTGTTGTTTACAAAGTCTTTACCAATCCAAGGGTTACAAACAGGCTTACCGAATTTTTACGCAAGCGCGTAATCAAGAAGCAATTGCTTCGAAGAGTGTCGGTCGAAGAGCTGCTTATGACTACCGGCGGTTACGGTGTCTCTCGGGTTACGGTGCCGAAGAACAGTCCCGTTATCGACAAAACACTCGTCGAAGCCCGGGTAAGACAGTCCGGTATCACCATATTGGCAATCGTCCGCGGCGATAAGACTATCGCGAATCCTTCTGCCAAGACGACGATTAAAGCAGCCGATGAGTTGATATGCTTTGGAGAGCTTGAAAGTATTAGAAATACCGTGTTATTTAAACCGGGCACGAAGTAGCGATGGGCCGGCAAAACCGTTGCTATTGGGGATTTTAATGAGAAAAAACGCTTCAGCACCCGAACTTATGGCTTATAGAATCGTATAAACAAGAGTTTTATATAAGCTTGGCTAATGTCACATTTCGCCGTTCA
>CAZNXD010000229.1:0-3412 GCA_964576935.1 uncultured Pirellulales bacterium
TCAGTCAAACGCGCCAACCACCTCGCTGAGCAGGCTGTTGTAGCTGATGAAGCAAAGAGTCAGTTCCTGGCAAATATGAGCCATGAAATAAGAACGCCGATGAATGCGATAATCGGATTTAGTGACATGCTTGCGGAAGAAAATCTTCGTGAGCAACAGAATAAACACGTCGAACTTATAAGAGAAAGCGGCAGAAATCTTCTGCAAATAATAAACGACATCCTGGACTTTTCAAAGATTGAAGCCGGTAAGCTTGAAACCGAATTAATCGAGTGCTCCTTGAAGAAACTGCTGACGACACTTGAGATGCTGATGAAGCCTCTGGCTAACGCCAAAAACCTGTCGTTCGAAGTCCGTTACAGTCAAGGTCTGCCTGCGGTAATTCGAACGGACCCCGTGCGGCTTCAACAATGCCTGATTAACCTCACGAGTAATGCAATAAAGTTTACAGAGAAGGGACATGTTCACATCGATGTCTCGCTAAAGTATATCGATGACAAACCGTATATTGGTTTCGATGTGGAAGATACCGGCATAGGAATTCCAGTTGATAAACAAAGACGTGTCTTCGAGGCATTTCTGCAGGCCGACGGCGCAACTACCCGTAAATACGGTGGTACCGGACTGGGTCTGGCTATAGCAAGAAGAATCACGGAATTACTGGAAGGTACACTGACCCTGAAAAGCGAAGCCGGCAAAGGTACTACTTTTAGCATGATTATTCCAACAGGTCTTGATATCGAGGCCAAGCCTTTAATCAGCAACGCCGATTACGCACCTGAGCAGGAAATAGACGTCAAAGAGCCGGTTCAACTTGATGAGCAGATTTTTTCTGGAAGCGTATTAGTGGCTGAAGATACCAAGACAAATCAACTGCTTATCAGACTACTGCTGGAGAAAATGGGCCTTGAGGCTACCATAGTAGAAGATGGAAACGAGGCTTTTGAAAAAGCCCTGAGCGAACCTTTCGACCTGATTCTGATGGACATGCAAATGCCCAATATGAACGGATACGACGCCACAAAGAAATTGAGAGAACATGGCCTGATAACACCTGTTGTCGCCCTCACCGCAAACGCAATGCGGGGAGACGAAGAAAAATGCCTCTCAGCCGGGTGCAATGATTATTTAGCCAAGCCTATAGACCGTACCGCCCTGTTAAAAATAGTCAGCAAATACATGCTTTGCCAAAGCGGAGCCTTTCCGGAAAGCTCCGACTTACCTCTTTAGAATGATGCCAATCTAAGAACTAATTGTTCAGCCGCCGTTTTAGGATTGGCCCGGCCGGTCTTAACCGATAAATCAATTCGTGCCAGTTCTGTCATGAGTTGCCCTATCTGACTAAGCGTCAATTTTTTGAGCTGTGCCAGAAAAGCCTCTTTGCCGTGCCATATTCGCAGCTTGCTTATAACCTGAGAATCCCCAAGCCCCGCATCCAGCATAGCCTTACCGCTGAACATGCGTCTCAGATGAAATGCAAAAGCGCCGATAAATGTGTACTGCGCCGTTTTGTCTTGTTCAAACACTTCTCTTAAGGTCGCCGCCGCAGCGCCGCCTTTGCCTGCGATAGCAGCATCGATAGTATTAAATATACTATACAGTCGTCCCTTGCCGATTAACTGCTCAACATGCTCAGCAGTAATTTCTTTTTTGTCTGCTGCGAATAACGCGAGCTTATCGATTTCGGCATACAGTTTGCCTAACTGGTCGCCCACCAATGCAATTAAAAACTCCGCCGCTTCATCCGACAGCTTCTTTCCGTGAGCATCTGTGGCGTATTGTTTTAATCTGCCCGGTAACTGCCAGCTTTTGGGTTCGCTAAGTGTGATGAGTTCTCCAACTCGTGTGAGTTTCTGGGCAAGCTTCGTCCTTGCTGGAAAGCTGTTTACTGTCATCACTAATATCCCGGTACTGCAAGGCTTCTCAAAATACGTTTCCAGTAACTGGCGATTGTCGGTTATAAACTTATCCGCCTGTTTTACGGCCACAATTCTCTTGTCGGATAGAAACGGCAGTGTTCGAAGCTCATCGAGAACCTCTGCCGCTGAAGTCTTATCAGCGTCGGCAACAAACAAGCCGGTCGTTCTCTGGTCCGGCTCGAGTAGTTGGCCGATTAGCTGCTCAAATTGATTATTGACAATTGCGGGGTCTTTACCTGCGATGACATAAATCCGCGGCTCTTTATTCTGGGATTTGGGGCTGCTCTTAGTCATAGTTAACGAGCGATATACCTGGCAGGCTCTATAGTTTTATCGCTTCTTCTTTTTAGCAGTTTTTTTCTTCTTGGTCTTAGTAACAGGCTTCGTCTTTACACCAGCTTTTTTATGAGCTTCGTCGATTGTGTCTTCTTCTATTTGTTTGGCCGAGTTATTATTGCTCTTAGCCGAAGCCGGTTTGTTAGTATCATTCTGTTCGGAGACAATCTTAGCCGCGGCAACCAGCTTATCTCCGGGCCTTAGCTTAATGAGCCGGACACCCTGAGTATTTCTGCCAATAGAACGAAGCTGGTCAAGACCTGTTCGGATAATAATACCGTTCGCCGTTATGAGCATAATCTCATCAGTCGCTGACACTGACTGGAGTGAAACCACTTTGCCGTTTCTTTCACTGGCTTTTATATTTATAAGCCCCATACCACCCCGGCCTTGCGTCCGGTAGTTTTCAAATATAGTTCGCTTACCATAGCCATTTTCGCAGACCGTAAGCAGCGAAGCACCTTGTTCGCCAATTACCATACCCACCACGGCGTCTTTGGCTCGCAGGCGAATTCCTATAACTCCTCGAGACGCCCTGCCCATCGAACGGGCCTGCTTTTCATCAAAGCGAATTGCCATTCCCTCTCGAGTGCCCAGTATAACATGGTCACTGCCGCTGGTCATTGCCACGCCAATCACATCATCGTTCAGGTCAAGCTTAATAGCAATAACGCCCGTCGAGCGAGGATTGCTGTAGGCGCTTAATTTGGTCTTTTTGACTAATCCATTTTTCGTAGCCATGATGAGCTGCCGTTGTTTTTCTTCGTCTTCGTTGTCCTTATCAAAGCTGCTGACATTTATGATTGATGCAATCGTCTGGTCGCCGAGATTCAGCAGATTGGCGATACTGCGGCCGCGACTCTGACGAGACATGCTTGGAACGTCGTAAACCTTTAGCCAGTAACACTTTCCGCGATTCGTAAATATCAACAAATAGTCATGCGTCGAGGCTGCAAAGAGGTGTTCGATGAAATCACCCTCTTTGGTATCCGAGCCGATTATCCCGGTACCGCCCCTGCCCTGGCGGCGATAAGTATCGACCGGCATCCGTTTGATATACCCGGAGTGACTGACCGTAACAATGACCTCTTCATCGGCAATCAAATCTTCAAGGTTGAAGTCTTCGATCTTGCCCGTTAGCTTTGTGCGTCTCTTGT
>CAZNXD010000230.1:0-3409 GCA_964576935.1 uncultured Pirellulales bacterium
GGCATCGGGCGGGTCGATTGTGATAATGACTTTGCCGGTAAGGTCGGTCCGTTCATCGGCGGTATTGGGATTAAAATCTGTTGCGGCGCTATGGGCCTGCGCTAAACAGGTTTCCTCAAAAGTCTCAGGTATGTGGAACTGTCTTATGATAGAGGCGATTTCTGTTTCGTATCGGCCAGCCTTTCCGAGCACTTCGATTATAACGCCCCGGGCAAGGTGGTCGGTGGTGGGATAAGAGAGGATTTCGACGACGACTTTGTCTTTTTCTTTGGCGTTTTTTGCGGTGACGTCATCTACGCTGATGAATTCAGTAAAGCCGGAGCCGTCCGGCTGAACAAGCCAGCCCCGCCTTTCTTTTACCAGTGTTCCGACGAAACGGTTGTTCGCCCTTTCGAGAATTTCGGTGACCTCGCCGCTCAATCTCATCTGTCCGGCGCGCTTTCCTTTTTTGACGACACGGGCCGAGACGATGTCACCGGTCATAGCTCCTTTGGTGTCGTCGGGCGGAATAAATAAATCGCCGTGAGCAGTCGGCTCGGTTGGTACGACAAAACCGAAGCCTTTTGGGTTTGCACGGAACGTGCCCGCCACTCGGCCTGATGCCGAAGCCAACGTTATAAGATTACGGGAGGCAATTACGACTCGGCCTGCTTGGCGCAACTGGTCGAAGGCGTCTTTGAAAGCCGGGTAGTCCTGCTCGCTTACGCCCAGGTGTTTAGCCAATTGAGCAAGCTTGACCGGACGATAGTCGCGCCGGCGGAGCAGCTTTATGATTCTTTCCTTGAAGTTATCGAGCATAAGCAAGCGAATTTAACCACGAATTTACACGAATAAACACAAAATTCTTAGAAATACCCACATAATGAGTAGGCCTCAGCTCAAACACACAGGCGTATATTTTTGTTCCGATATTAGTGAAATTGTTCTGAATCGCCTCTTTTAATCCGCCGATAACCAGCATGCCGGAATATTCCATTCTCACAGTGGTTGACCGCAGAGGTGAATTATGCCAGGCAGAATTAAGTTTCAGATTTTGGCTATATTGGCACTTTTGGCAGTGGCAGGCTGCAAGAACGAGAAATTTTCGCAACAGTCGATTCATGAAGCGGCGTGCATTAATGATACTGCTATGGTCAAATCACTGCTCGATGCCGGAGCGGATGTCGATGCCACGGATATCAGAGGTTTGACACCGCTGCATTACGCAGCCACCAGAGCGGTCGCGGAGCTGCTTTTGAGTCGCGGAGCGGAAGTCAATTCAAAGAGCGACCGCGGTTATACGCCCCTTCATATATCAGCGATACACAACCGATTTAAAGTGGCTAAGTCGCTTTTAGTTAACGGCGGTGATGTTAATTCGGAGAATGACGGCGGCCAGACACCTCTCGAACTGGCGGCTATTAAGGGACATACGAAAGTTGCCAAAGTACTCCTGGAAGCAGGAGCAGAAATTGAAAGCGATACGGAGGAGAGTTTAAGCGCTTTGCATTTTGCGGCTTCGGTGGGGCGGGCTTCTATGGTGGAGCTGCTGTTATCTTATGGTGCAGATATAAATGACGCGCCTTACGGCATGACGCCGTTGCACTTATCAGTACGAAGCAACAGCTCCGATACGGTTAAGTCGCTTTTGGCCCACGGCGCAAATGTCAACGCAAAGACATCGCACGGCTCGACACCGCTTCATGAAGCAGCATCAAGTCTTAAGAGTACAGCTGAAATAGTAAAGCTGCTTTTGGACGCCGGTGCAGATGTTAACGCCGCAACTGAAGATGGGATGACAGCGTTACATAACTCGATGCTCGGAATGAACCTGAAAATTGTAAAATTGCTACTGGACAACGGGGCCGAGGTGAATGTCAGGGAAAATGAGGTATGGCTTACCCCGCTTGATATGGCGGCCTTCTGGGGCAATAAGGAGGTTATTGAAATGCTGCTGGCGCACGGGGCCGATATCGAGGCAAGGACACAAGACGGTACGACCGCTTTGTATACGGCTATATACTGGGGACACGATGAGGCGGTCAAAACACTGCTGGACAACGGGGCCGATGTTAATGCGATGGATATTTACGGTAACAAAATGATAGACATTTTCGCTCATCCCGATAACGCGGAAACTATCGAACTGTTAATCGAGCATGGCGCCCAAATGACAATCCATAACGCGGCGGCTATGGGTGATATTGATTCGATAAAGAATCTGCTATCAAACGGCATAACCATAGACGCCAAAGACCAATACGGCGCGACGGCATTGCACCAGGCGGCTATGAACGGCCGATTGGAAGCAGCTGAGTTTCTTCTAAAAAGCGGCGCTGACGCGAACGCTGTTAATATGGGCATGATAACACCGCTGCACAGCGCGGCTTTCCATGACCACACAAAAGTCGCAGAACTTCTGCTGTCCAAGGGTGCAGACATCAACGCCAAAACGGTGTACGGCTGGACCGCATTACACATAGCCGCCGGTGAAGGAAACCTGGAACTGGCAAAAGTGCTTTTGGAGCACGGCGCTGACACGTATGCAAGAAGCAATTCAAACGAGACCCCGCTGGATACAGCGGTTAATAACAAACACGAGACCGTTGCTAAATTGTTCGAAAAGAACGCAGGGCCATAGAAACCCCAAAGATTGCCTGCGCGGTTTTGGCGCAAAAGAAAACATCGGACGATTGTGTATCGCCCGATGCCTTCCGGAGGGGAGAAAATTGTGCTTAGTTTTTACTTCGGCACAAGCCATATTTCCACATTAATTTTTGTTTTCTCTAATTTAATATACGATTTTATCGGCGTAGCGGTTTATTTTATTCGAAAATATTTGTGTCCTGTCGCATAAGGGAAAACCCCTATTACATGTGGGTGATTCAGGCAAGGACCATAGGCTCATCTCGTCGGCTTCTGCGTCGGTAAACGGTAATTCCCTTGCAGCCATGCTGATAGGCCATCTTGTAGGCCCTGTCTACGGCGGCAACAGTTGCGTTCTGGGGCAGATTGATGGTTTTGCTGACAGCAGCGTCGCAGTGTTTCTGAAAAGCGGCCTGCATCTGGATATGCCAGGCGGGGGCGATGTCATAAGCACATTTGAAGATGCTGCGGATTTTGGCGGGTATCTCAGCAATGCCCTGGATGCTGCCGGACTTTGCGATTCGGCGATGGAGTTTCTGCGTGTAGAAGCCCTTCTTTTCGGCAACGGCTTTGAAGACGGGGTCTATTTGCAGCATTTGTTTGCCTGATAGAATACGGCGATTAAAGACGAGTGAATAAAGCGGCTCGATTGAGCTGGAGCAGTCAGCGATTATACTGATGGTCCCGGTCGGCGCGATTGTGGTTACGGCGGCGTTTCTAAGCTTCTGGTTCCTGTCAGTTCGCCAGATGCTCTGGTTCCAGTTTGGGAACGGTCCCCGTTCAT
>CAZNXD010000231.1:0-3393 GCA_964576935.1 uncultured Pirellulales bacterium
AATAAATGATATATACCGTTAAAAGTAATACGTTGACAATTAAATGTCTACATGTATATTTGTATACTCTAATGAAGGGATTAGTTATGTCTGAGTTTAATGGAAAAATTGAGACAACAGATGATGTGGTTAAATATTTTGCTTACCTAGTTAAGGAACTACATCTGAATTTTCATCCAGACACAGAATTTTCTGAATATGTTTCATGTGAGACAGGAGAAAATACATTCAACGACAAAGAGATAAATTATCATAATAGCCTAATGAATAACTGTTTTTCAGTTTGCGAAAAAGCTGGCGTGGATATTTATGATATCGGTTTGAAGATTATGAAAGTAAAGCCCATGAATGAAGAACAAGCAGAAAGAATAGCTGATATTTTAGGTGGCTATACATGGCAATCAGGTGCCAATATATGGTTGGTTTTATTTGAGAGAAATGATGGAAAACTCGTCGTTCTTTCAGATGAAGTAATTTGTGAATATGAAAATAAAGGAGAATTTGATGAGTCTAAGCCTACAACTTCTATTCTACTACATTAATTTGCAAATACAGAGAGGATATGTAAATGCCTGACAGACATTCGGTACAAATTCCTAAGGAATTATGGAATAATCTATGTGAAGATGCAGCAAAGGAAATGAAAAAGAGGCGCAAGTCGGTAACTCCAAGCTCTAGGCTCAGAGAAATATTATATAATTATTTCGATAAAAAAAATAATAGGAAACGAGGATAATTATGGGTTGGACACATTACTGGCGACGTGAGGAATTTTTACCAAATGATGACTTCAAAAACATAATATCTGATTTCAGAAAAATACTGCCGACAATGCCGATTGAACTTTCTGGAGAAGACAGTATCGGAAATCCTTTAATCGATGAAAAACAAATAGTATTTAATGGTAAATCCGGGCAGGATTGTGAACCATTTATCATGCAGTTACATGAGGTCCCAAGAATGGGACGGATCACGGTTTTTTCTTACTGTAAGACTGAAAGACTTCCTTATGATTTCTGTGTTCAATGTATTCTCATAATTTCAAAGCATCATCTCAAAAATCTGATTCTTATTTCAAGCGACGGTAAGGAAAATGACTGGAAAAAAGCAAAGGAATTCTGCCAACAATTTTTTGGTTATGGACACGAATTTAAACTGGATGAAATGGTACATTAGCAGCAGATATGAAAAAATATGCTCAAATACCTGTAGTTGATTTGTTTGCAGGACCAGGAGGCCTTGGTGAAGGATTTTCTGCTTATAATAAGCCAGACAATCATTTCAAAATACAACTGTCAATTGAAAAAGATATAGTAGCTCATCAGACTCTTACACTAAGAGCATTTTACAGGCAGTTTGGTTGGGGTAATGCACCAGATGAATATTACAACTTTATAACATCTAACAAATATGATGAGAGGAAGTTGTATAAGCTATTGGGTGAGTTCAGTAAAGGTGCTGTTGCTCAAGTGGAGGCTTTGTGTCTTGAATTGGGTATTCATAATAATCTTATCTCTCGAAAAATTAATGAGGCAGTTAGAAATAGAATCAGAGAAAATAAACCTTGGGTATTGATCGGTGGCCCTCCATGCCAAGCGTATTCTCTAGTTGGGAGAGCCAGAAACAAAGCAAAGACCGGATGGTCTCTGGAGACCGATGACAGAAGTGAGCTCTATCAGGAATATCTGAAAATATTGGCAAGATATCAACCGGCTGTATTTGTTATGGAGAATGTTAAGGGAATGCTTTCTGTTGAATTAAATGGTGAACGGTTGATTGATAAAATAACAGACGATTTAAAAAATCCAAATGAGTCTATCAAAGTAAAACCACAGGGTGAACAGGTTTATGAATACAAACTGTATTCCATAGTAAAAGAACATGATCCTGATGAACCATTTGAACCCGAAGATTTCCTAATCAAATGTGAAAATTATAGAATACCACAAAAGCGACATCGTGTAATAATTCTAGGTGTCAGAGAAGATTATAATCCCAATGGGAATTTTAATATTCTTCGGCCCGCCGATAATTATATATCTGTCAAAAATACTATTTTTGATCTTCCTGCAGTTTACAGTAACTTTTCAGCCAGAAAGAAGAATCTGTCTAATTTTGATACCGCATTACTGAAGTATGAGAGCTGGGTAGAAATGCTTCGAGATTTTTTCCGGTGTAACGATATAGGAGATTCATTAACAAAAAAAGTTGTTGTTAAATATCTTGGCAAACTAAAGAACAATAGCGGGCGAAATCCTAGATTGTTTAATTCAAACTGGTTTTATAACACTCGGTTGAATGGACATATCTGTAACCATGAACCAAGAACACATATACGTTCAGATTTTTTAAGATATTTCTTTGTGTCATGCTTTGGAGAAGCTCATAATAGGTCGCCGAAACTGGAAGACTTTCCAAAAATACTTTTACCAGCTCATAAAAACGCAGATTCAGATACATTTGTTGATAGATTCAAAGTGCAATTGAAAAACGAACCATCAGCAACTGTGACCTGTCATATCTCAAAAGATGGCCATTATTATATACACCCTGATCCAAGGCAGTGTAGAAGTCTTACTGTAAGAGAAGCCGCTAGGCTGCAGACATTCCCGGATGATTATTTCTTCTGTGGCAATAGAACACAACAATACCATCAAGTCGGCAATGCAGTCCCTCCGTTATTAGCCAGAAATATAGCCGGAATTATTTATCAAATACTAAAAAAGTCGGGCAAGTTTTGATGGTTGATATTATCAGCAAAGAGAAGAGAAGCTGGAATATGTCTCGTATCAAAGGGAAAGATACGAAACCCGAAATGGTTGTACGCTCTTTACTTCACAAAATGGGATACAGGTTCAGGCTTCACAGAAAAGATCTGCCCGGCTGTCCTGACATTGTCTTTCCAAAATATAAGAGTGTACTCTTTATTCACGGGTGCTACTGGCATAGACATAAAGGCTGTAAATACGCGTATGATCCCAAAAGTCGAATTGATTTCTGGGAGAAAAAGTTCCAAGGAAATGTTGAGCGAGACAGAAAGCAACAGAGGGAACTGAAAAAGCTGGGCTGGAAGGTGATCGTCATCTGGGAGTGTCAGATAAAAGATGTTAAATATCTTACTGATATGATTGAAAAAAACTTCAGCTTTAATGCTAATGTACTCTTAGATTAAGAATTATGCCATTTTACAGAAAATTCCAGTCAAACATCTCTTTACATTACAGAATGTTTTATCTGCAAATCAAATGATCGAAATGAATGATGCTCAAGTTCAATTGGTTGTTCCGGAACGTCATCGTAGAAGTTTTCATAGAGATTTCCACGAAGGTTTGATGGGCCTTGAACATTTTGTGAGTACCGTTGCTGAATCACAAGGTATATATTTTTACAGCT
>CAZNXD010000232.1:0-3350 GCA_964576935.1 uncultured Pirellulales bacterium
CATGGCCTGGCAGGGATGTGACCAATCTGTCAAGGCGTTGAACACGGGAATGGTCGCGTACTTAGCCAATTCAGTTACGGTGCTGTGCTCAAAGGTGCGGGCCATGATGCCGTGCACATAGCGGCTCAACACCCGTGCGATGTCTTTAACGGGCTCACGTTTTCCGATTCCACCGATGTCTTCTGGCTTGACGTATATAGCGGTACCGTTCAAATCGGTCATTGCGACCTGAAAGCTCATTCGTGTCCGCAGTGAGGGCTTTTCGAAGAGCATTGCCAGGGCCTTGCCGGAAAGACATAAATCGCGCTTACCTTTTTTATATGCCTTTTTGAGTGTGGCGCTGAGGTCAAGCAACTCGATAAGCTCTTCGGTGCTGCATGCATCTATAGAAAGGAAATGTTTCATCAGGTACTCTCACTTAAAGCTTCGTCCAGAATACTCACGGCCTTGTCGATTTGCTCGGTGGTCGCAATCATGGGCGGCATGAATCGGATAACTGTTTCGTGCGTGCAATTAATTCGCAGGCCTTTCTCGAGGCATTTATTGACAATTTCGGCGCCTGGCTTTGTAAGCTGCACGCCAATCATAAGGCCGATACCGCGCACGTGGTCGATGACGGGGTGTTTCGATTTTAAGTCATTTAGTTTTTGTACGGTATATTGGCCGAGCTGTTGTGCGTTTTCGAGCATGTTTTCTTCTTCGATCGCTTCTATGACCGCGACAGCGGCTGAGCAAGCCAATGCGTTGCCGCCGAAGGTCGAGGCGTGCTTACCGGGCACAAGGGCCGCGGCGATTTGGTCTTTGGCCATCATTGCGCCGATAGCGACACCACCGCCGAGCGTCTTGGCCATGGTGATAATATCCGGTACGACATCAAAATGCTGATAGCCGAACCATTTGCCGGTTCGTCCTATGCCGGTCTGGACTTCGTCGAGAATCATAACGGCGTTGTTTTTATCGCAGAGCTCCCGAATGGCTTCGAGATATTCCTGATTAGCTATATTGATTCCGCCTTCGCCCTGGATTGGCTCGACCATTACAGCGGCCACTTCGTCGGTGAATGCATTTTCCAATGCCTTGATGTCATTGAAGGGCACATAAACGAAGCCGGGCAGCAGCGGCAGAAAACCTTCGTGATATTTCGGCTGAGCTGTGGCGGTTACGGTAGCGAACGTTCGGCCGTGGAAACTTCCCTCAGCTGTGATGAAACGATACTTTTCACTCGAGGTATAAAGTCGAGCCAGTTTCAGGGCAGCCTCGTTGGCCTCGGCGCCGCTGTTACAAAAGAAACACTTGCCGCCAAAGGCGCGTTCGCTGAGCAATTTTGCGAGGATGCCCTGCGGCTCGGAATAAAATGTATTGTCGATGTGCAGGAGCTCGCCGGCCTGTTTTCGCAGGGCCTGGACAACTTTCGGATGACAATGGCCGATTCCGCTGACGGCCCAGCCGGGAAACATATCGAGTATCTCATTACCGTCGGCGTCGTAGAGATAGCAGCCCTGACCTTTTACCATCACGCGCGGCAGTCGGCCGTAGTTTGCTATCACGTATTTATCAAACATCTCTATCGTTTCTTTCGTCGTCATCTTCGTCGGCCCTTACTCTATTATCTGTGTGCCGATTCCCTTGTCGGTATAAATCTCGAGCAGCAGTGAATGCGGGATTCGGCCATCGATAATGTGCGCCTTTTTGACGCCCGCATCAATAGCGGTAAGGCAGGCATCGACTTTCGGCATCATTCCACTTGTTATTATGCCGTCGGCAACCATCTTTTTAATATGTGCTTCATCAACACTCGATACATTACTCGACGGGTCATCCACATTGGTCAGTATTCCATTCGTATCACTTACCATTACCAGTTTTTCAGCTATGACCGCGGCGGCGACATGACCGGCTGCGCCGTCGGCGTTGACGTTGAGCTTACCGCCTTTTTTATCCGAAGCGACCGGCGCTATTACTGGAATAGTTCCTGTACCGCAGAGCTTTTTTATCAGCTCGGCGTTAACGTCTTTGATTTGTCCGACAAAGCCCAGGTCGAGCTTTCTGCCGTTTTCGCCCTGGAGCCTTAGTGGTTCGGCAAACAGTGCGCAACTGCTTAGCGAGTGCAGGCCCATTGCGGCGCAACCCAGCTCATCAAGCTCTTCACAAATCGGCGCGTTGACGTCATTGACAAGCGTATACTCAACAATATTAAGCGTCCTCTGGTCGGTATATCGCATGCCGTGAACCCAGGTCGGCTCAAGACCGGCCTTTTTCATAGCTTTTGTAATGGCCTTTCCACCGCCATGCACAATGATGGGCCAAATGCCGACGGTATACATGAATGCGACGTCGGTAAGCAGTTTTTTGCGCAGAGACTCATCGTCCAGGACAGAGCCGCCGAGTTTGACCACAACAATTCGGCCCCGAAACCGGTGGATGTACTCCATCGCCTCAATCAAAGAGGCAGCTTTTGCAATGGCCTGTTCCAATAGTGTCTCCGCAAAAAATCTTTATTTCGGCAAGCTGGTGAGTCTATTGCGGCTAAGGTGCTTCGTCAAGCGAAATCTGCTTGACGGCAGCGGTCGCGTTTGATACGATAAACAAGCTGGTTTATGTCTCTTGCGCTGTCGCAGGGACATCGACAGTCAGCCGTGGGCCTTGATTACAGGGGAGCGAAATTTAATGCTGCTATTCTCAGGAGCGACCCATGAAAGTCAGCAGAATTACAAGAGTAATGAAGATACTTACCACCCTGCAGTCAGGGCAAAAGTACACGGTCGATGAGCTGGCCACAACATTCGGAACCAGTCGGCGAACCGTCTTTCGCGACCTTCACGAACTGCAGGCCATCGGCGTACCGTACCACTACAACCCTCGTAGCGGCGGCTATACAATAGACCCGGAATTCTTTCTGCCGCCTATAGATTTGAATCTTCAGGAAGCTCTTAGCCTGCTTATACTAATCCACAAGGGCCGGATGCAAATGCAGCTTCCGTTCAAGCACTCGGCGCTGATTGCGGGTTTGAAAATCGAAAACAACCTGCCGGCAAAAATAAGAGAATACTGCAACACGGCCCTGAAGAGCATCTCGACACAAATTACCGCCCAAGCTCGTCTTGGCTCGCTTGATAAAACGTTCAGCCAGTTTCAAAGAGCTATAATGAAACGACTTAAAGTGAGCATGCAATACGATTCACTTTTCGACCAAAAGGTCATCGATGTCGAACTGTGCCCTTACCATCTTCTATACAACCAAAGGGCCTGGTACGTTCTGGGCTATTCGGAAACACATAAGAGCATTCGCACATTCAAGCTCAATCGGATAAAGGAGTACGCCGTTCAGGACAAATGTTTCATAGACGGAG
>CAZNXD010000233.1:0-3301 GCA_964576935.1 uncultured Pirellulales bacterium
CGTTGGGCATATTTATTTCATGGTTCCAGCCTGTGTAATAAGGCTCGAAGTTTATGGCTGGGTAGGCCGGTTCGAGTTTGAAGAGTGTTTCAAGGGCTGCGGCAACGGCATGGTCGCGCGGCTTATTGCCGACGCTGTGCATGGTCAGCCAGGGACAATTCTTGCCATGGCCGAACTGTAAATAAGTAGAGTTGTTAATCAAAGTTGTGTGTGGCTGGCCGAACGGCAGCGGGCCGTATTTTTTTAGATGATAAGTAAGAGCCTCGTTGAATTCGTCGGCGGTCAGGCTGTATTCTTTTGGAATCCAGTCGAGATGAATCCCGCTGAAGATTATATTATACGCACCGTATCTTGAGATGAGATATTGAACGTATCGAGCGTATGATTCGTTAAAGTTGAAGTACGCCTTCCACGCCGGGCAGCTATCTCTTCTTACGGTCTCTAACAACGGGACAAAACCCTCATCGGACAGATACTGCATTTTTTTGTCGAGGCTTTGAAAATATTCGGGGACGATGCGGTCGAAATCGGCTACGCCCTTGTGCTGTGTTGACATCTTGAAGGGCCTGTTGCCGTATTCGTCTCGCATATTTTTTGCGGTCATCTTGCCGTCTTCAGTAAGGTAATCGAATTTTTCCCAAGCGTTCCGTAGATAAAGCCCACTGGAATCGGCGTAAGTGCTGGGATTGTAATCCGATTCCCAGTTCGGAAAACACGCAATCATACTGACAGAGTTAAATCCCTGCTCTTTTCGATAATTGACCGCGTCTTCGAAACCGATACCGGGGCCGGGCGTGTAATTTTTTACCGGTGCAACTCCTCTAAACGGCAGCCGCCATGTAGCCCCCGCAAGCCAGGTGTCACCGACCATAAAAAAGCCCGTTCCGTCGGCGTATTGTAACGCATGTCCGTTAGGTGTTGGACGAACGAAACCGCGGCGGTTAGGGTTTTGCCGTTTTTCTTCTTTTGCCCAGCCGATAGCGTTGAATTCGCCGCTTTTATCGTTTAATCCTTTATCGCCGGGCTGGTTCGAACCGCTTGTCCATTGCCATTTGCCCGGCTCTGTCGCCACGATACGGACAACAAAATTCTTGCCGCCGTCCCAGAAGCCATAGATTCGTTTCGAAAAATTCGGGCCTTTAAGGTCAACCCAGCAGGTAACTTCGGTGTAGCAGTTTCTGTAGGCCCCTTGCGCTTCGAGCTTGATTTCCTGCATTTCCCAAACGTGGATATCCGAGGGACTATCGGCTTGCAGCGCGTTGATGGAGGTGATTGAAAAGAGTGTTAAAAGGATAAAAATGGATAGCAGGTTTTTATGTTTGGTATTCATAGCAGGGCCGATTATAACTCAACGAAGTCTTAATAAAAATAAAGCATTCTGAACTAAAAGCCGCCGCAGTCTTAAGAATATAGCCACAGATTGCGCTGATTTCACAGTAAAAATGAAACACCGATTGAACCGCCTTGAGCGGACGCGAATTGGGTTTGTTTGGCTTTGAATTGGCTTTGTTTTTTGTCAGAATCCTTGTTTTTGAGCCGAAACAAGCGAAAATTGGGTTTGTTTTGCATAAAAAGTAACCGCGGATTGGCGCGGATTTCCACGGATTAACACAATTTATAAGACACGGATTTACACAGATTAACACTGTTTTTTCTAATAAATTTCTTCTTTTCATGGTCTTCACGTCAAAATATCAGAGGCAGAGGCGCTGGTCATTTTTGGGTTGCTTAGGTTAACAAATCATATAACATTAGGGGTATTATACCATATTTTGAACAAAAATCAAGCATAAAATGCGGTTTTTTCGCAAAAAACGCAGATTCTTATTAACC
Organism: uncultured Pirellulales bacterium; assembly: GCA_964576935.1. Taxonomy (GTDB): domain Bacteria; phylum Planctomycetota; class Phycisphaerae; order Sedimentisphaerales; family Anaerobacaceae; genus CAYMOE01. The sequence goes on from CAZNXD010000233.1 coordinate 1,834, forward strand.
ACAAATAAACACAAAATCTTCAGACACGGATTTACACAGATTAACACTGATATTAACTAACCACGAATTAACACAAATAAACACCATTTATTATTCAACTTTAATAGCCACAGAGCTCACAGAGCACGCAGAGGTATTTTTTAATCGCAGATTCCGCTGATTAACGCAGATTAAAAACAAAGTATACGGTATTGATTTAGAACGGATTTACGCGGATTTATACTACTCAGAATAGTCAAATTCGGGATGTGGTTCTTGTTTGCCTTTGAATTTTTGCGCTTTCTTGAATGTTACATTTACTTGTCCAAGAGGAGGACAATCTATCCTCTTATCATTTAGCAATTCTTCTATTGTAAGAATTTGGAGCCGGGGATAAGGTTCCTTTTGCCAAGGCGACTTATAGAATCCAGCACTTGCCGCTTCAGTCCGCATTGGCTTCGTGGACTTTTGCATAGAAATCAGGACGCCAATTGCTGCCTTCTCACGCTCTATGACACCACGCAAATCTCTGATGTGCGGTACCGAAACATGACCAGCCTTTACAGAGATAATAATCTGTTTCGTTTTTGCCTTGCTGCTATTCGGCTCATCATGGAAATAAAGACGACCATCTATTCCCTTGTCCGCCCCTTTTTTTTGCTCAACGGGGCGCGCGCCAACTAATTGGAGCGCCCACCATTGAAATTGATATGGGTCGTTTGCTGCCAAAGTCTTAGCATCAGGCAGCGAAACAGGTTCACCAACCACTTGGTAAGTCATACGAATCTTCTCGCCAAACATATCTTCGATTCGATGCCTCATTAACGCAACTGCCAGATGTGTAATATCAATTCCAATCCAGCGGCGGTTAAGTTTTTGTGCCGCCGCTATCGTTGTCCCACATCCACAGAACGGGTCGAGAATGACATCTCCTTCGTTACTACTGACATTGATTACACGTTCTAAAAGCGGTATCGGCTTTTCGGTTGGAAAAAGTTGTTTGATTGGAGGAACACGCCCAATTTCCCAAACATCATCTTGCCGAACTCCAGCAGAATCTGTATCCTCTGTCTTGGAAGGCACACGTCGCCCGGATTTATCATGCCCTGATACAATTTTAGCTTTCCCAAAACGTTTCAGTGTAGAAGCGGCTCGTTCCATATAAATCTGATTAAAAGTTCTATCCTTGGTGCTTGACTTTGAATAGAAAAGCAAAATATCATGGTTTCTTTGGAAAGTATATTTTCCAGAAGGCCACTTTCGATAGTGCCAAATTATTTCATTCTTAAAATTAACTGCGCCGAAAATAGCATCCATAAGCATTTTTAGGTAATGGCTTGCTGTTGGGTCGCAATGCAGATATATGCTTCCGGTATCCTTTAAGACTCGATGCAGTTCGATAAGACGAGGGGCCATCATAGCAAGATAAGCCAGCATGTCAGTCTCGCCGAGGAATGTATGAAATGCCTGCATAACCTGTGAGGGTTTT
>CAZNXD010000234.1:0-3298 GCA_964576935.1 uncultured Pirellulales bacterium
ATAAAAAAACGGCTGCCAGAAAAAGTCTTTCCCCATGCCCTGCCCATCGGCAAACTTTCTTGCTATTTCGTCGTAAAAATCGGAATCAACAATCGGCGTTTGAAACGATGGATTAGCGGAACTTTCATAAAGGTAAATAAAGCGAACCACAAGCGCAAGAGAAAAAATAATAAAGGCAATCAAAAGACTGCTTTTATCGAAGCCTTTCTTCTTGTTAGCTTTTATTTTGCCCACATCGAGTTTGTCATTTGCACCTTCGTCCATCTTGTCCCGACTTTGCTATTCAAATCTAAGCAAGCTGCACAAACTACCACATATCACCGGGCCTATCCCTCTTACTTTTTGCATGTCTTCACAGCATTCAAAAGCTCCTGGTCCTTTCTCTTCCCTATAGCTGAAAATAGCCCAGGCCCGGACTCTGCCCACCTGAGGCAGCCGCATCAGGCTGCAAACCGGCGCCGTATTGGGATTAATTCTCCCCTGCAATTCTACCATCGATTCGTCTGAAGCGCCAGACCACATCTTTACGCAAAGGCAAATCGCAAATACCAAAATGAATAAACCGGCCAAAAGGAATGAAAGAGAATGCGTCCGTGTTTTTTCAGCTTCCATGCTATAAGCTACCGCTTCCTGTTGCATTCCAGAGCTTTGTTAAAGAAGAATCACTTATCGAAGATTGCTTTTTGTATTTTTCTTAGGCCGTTGAAAGCCTCTTTCGGCTCAAGCCGTTCAGTCAATAGTCCACCGTGGGCTATCATACCGCTGCCATCGGCAAGCTCTGAGTACACTACCGCATCGACAAACGGTTTGCTCAACGCTATTTTGTAGAATCGTTCAAGCCATTGCTTTTGCCGCGAGTCATCACGGGCCGACTTCTTGCTCGGCAGAGCGACATTAGTAATCCAGAACGGCTTAGCTACCGGCGCAAGATAATCCAGAAGCGCCGAGATTTGCAGCATATCGCGTTTGTACATACTCTGGCTATTGCCGCCGAAAGACATTCCAAGGCCGAAGCCGTCGAAGTTGATGCCGCTTTGTACAACCATATCAATATAGACCAGCGGCGGAATTGTCCCCGCTGCCGATGCGTAATACTCGCCCCAGGGATTTTGAATCTCGATTATCTTACGAACCTTTTCGCTTGACGCCTTGGCCGCCATACACGCCGCACGAGTCAATTCCAAAACCTGTTCGAAGTTGAAGCCGAAATAATTATGGCAATTCATTCCGCTCACCACCAGCCAGCTTCGGATTCTCTCGGCATACCGTCCGACAATCTCTGCTACAAACCTGTATGCACTTTCACGCACCTTCTCAAAACTGCTTTTTTGTGACGCTAACCATTTAGGTAACTGTTCTTCGCTGAAGCATAAAATCGGACCGGCCGCAATAGCCAGACGCTTTTTGCCAAGTACATTAACACACGAATCTATCTCTGAGAAATCGTATTGTCCTTTTTCTTTCTCTATCCTGCCCCAGCTTATTGGGATAATCACCGAATTAAATAACACCAGCAGCTTTTCCATATATTCCGGCTGACTGACACGACCGGGGTCGATTCTGCATCCAAGACAGCCTTTCCCAAACCCTTTACTGATAGCCCTGGTAGCAAACAACGCCTCTGCCTGTTTGACCGCCAGATCTTCCGAATAAGCTACCGCCTCTTTCAGTGTATCGTCGGCAAGCTTCGAAGAACGCGGCATATCTGCTATATCCTGTACTGCCTCGATAAACAGCTTTTGCGCGCTTTTGGATTTCTTATCTATCGCCGCATTAAACAAAAACCAGTCTTCACGCTTGTTTATTATCTGCATCAGCTTGCCGCGGGCTATCTCAACGTTCAGATTGTAAGGCCGTTCTCTCTCAGGCAGGCACGCCGTCGCAAGAAGTGCTTTCCCAAGCCCTTCAACCTGCCACGGCAGCACCAGCCCCGCCGTTTGAAGATTATCCTTGCTGCACTCAACAAAACCTTTATTGAATGTAATCTCAGCCCCTCGGATAGCTATACCGTCACTGCCGAAAAGATAAGCCCCAGTCAAATTGAGCTCTTCTGCTACCTTGCCGTTCTTAAAAACCTGGAATCTCAATACCTTGCCCTTGTTAATACACACCATTTGCGCAATCAATACAGAACTGGATTATATCACTTGATATGACCAAAGCAACCGAAACTTCGCTTTGCGGTTAGCCCCCACGCTTGGTTTTGCATAAGCAAAACCGTGGGGGTTTGATTTGCCCTGGGTTTCACATAGGGTATTTGTTGCGGGGTCATTGCGAGCCCCAACGTTTCCTTCTACATTCTACATTGAAAATTCTACACTGGATATTCAATCTCTGTACCCTACTTGTCCACCGCCTGCCCGCCGTTCTCTTGACGGGTCTGTCTGGCGGAACGCCTAACTTGCCCCGGCCGTAATTCTTGTAATTACCGGCAGTCACAAAAGTGTCAAAAAAATACTTAATTCTCTTTACATTTGTACCCATATAGCTTAAGTTAGGGTGTGGAAGAAACTGAGAGAAAAAGCCTGTTTTTTTGAAACAAACGGTGTTTTTTTCGAAAAAACGATATTTTAGGGAATGGGGCAGGAGTATTAGCCGGTTTAAATAGGGGTGGAAGTGTCAGCTAAAAAGTTATTTCTGATTTTGTCACTAATCACTGTCACCTCCGGTGTTTGCTACACTGTCGATGCCGCAGATAACAGCACTCTTGCCAGCCGCCGTTGTGGGACTCAGATTCCCAAGCTACAAACCCTCAGCATGGACACAGGTTCTGTTACCATTTTGAGTGGAGGTTCTCCTTCTGCAAAGAAGCTGAACTTAAGCACTCCATACTCGCTTATGACATTAGATGCAGCGGGTTATTCCGACGTCTTGTGGTGGTATTCTTCGCCAAGGGAACATGATAATGGTGAGATGCTTTCGGGCGAGTGGGCAGTTGCAATCTATTATGATGGTATCGGCAACGAACCTAATTCCATGTGGCTGACGGACGAGTTTGTTTTCCCCGATTGGTCTACTAATAGCGATTTTGTGATACTTGAAGACCCTAATTCCTGGGATGACCCGTGTAATCCGGTAAATGGTTTGGATACGGGTTATTCAGTAATTGGAAATGGCCAGCTCAAGGTAAGAATGGACTATGAGGTTGTTGACTTAGGCCTGCAGGATGCTAATGGAGCGGGAGGCTCACCATTAGTTTTTAGAGACAATAATGGCGCACCTGTTTTTGTAAACAGCGAACAATATGTGCTACTGCAAACCTATACGATTACAAACATCGACCAGAATGACATCAACA
>CAZNXD010000235.1:0-3283 GCA_964576935.1 uncultured Pirellulales bacterium
TATTAATCTGTCTACTATGTGAGAGCCGATAAAACCAGCCCCACCCGTAACTAAACATTTCATATTATTGTTTCCAATAATTTTTACTAATCAAAATCAAATCAAATTTTCTTTTTAAAATGGTCTTTACCAAGCGGATAAAAGTAAGAAAGACACCAATTGTTCCCGATTTTTTAAACATTGATTTCCATCTCCATGGCGCAAGATATATGCTGGCAAATGCTTGATTCTGGAGATCTATAAGATCATTTGGGGACAAATCGCCAACCTGCATAGATGCACAATTGTAGCGGCGGAATTTTAAAAAATCGTCAACCATCAATTTTAAGCCATATTCCTCTTTTGTTGCCATTTCAAAAAGCTCTGTACCTGGGTAAGGAACGGCAATACTTACATTTGCTTGCTTAATCTCACGAGAATCTCGTAAAAAAGATAGTGTTTTTTTTACGGTGTCAATCGTTTCTCCAGGCAACCCAATCATACAAGAATTCAAAGTTTCTATTCCGCATTTGTTCGTTAGTTTATTTGCTATAATATAACTTTCAAGTGGAACATCTTTTTTCATAATCCTTCGTACATTTTCATCCACAGATTCAAGCCCAAAAGAAATTCTTATTAACCCGGCCTCTTTCATTCTCGCTACAAGTTCCTCATCCAGTAAATTTGCTCTTGTGCTTCCTTCAAAAGTAATTCCAAAATCCTTAATCAGGTCACATATTTCCAAAATATGATTTCTGTCAATTGTTAAATTATCATCTAAAATAATAAAATGTTTGATATTATATTTATCAATGATAAATTTTATCTCTTCGGCTACTAACTTAGGAGAACGTTTTCTAATTCTTTTTCCAAGGACCTTTGTGCTGCAAAAAATGCATCTAAAAGGACATCCTTTTATTGTCATAATAGAAGCAAAATTCTTTGTACCCTCTAAAGTCCCGATTTTATATCTATCCATTTTTAACAAATGCCTAGCAGGAAAAGGTAGAGAGTCAAGATTAAGAATTGGATTAGTTTCTCCTGTAAATTTAATTTCGCCATTTTTCCTAAAAAGAATGCCCTTAACTCTGGAAATATCACCGCCTTTTTTCTCATATTGCTTAAGAAACAAAGGAAAAGACTCTTCAGCTTCGCCAATAAAAGCATAATCAAAATAAGATTTAAATGCTTTTTCTTTTAATATACTTATATGAGGACCTCCTATAAGTATAGGAACTTGGTTTATTTTTTGTTTTAATCCTTTAGCAAGATTGCTTGCGATATGGAAAAAGGGCGATGTCGCAGTAATGCCAATAAGATCTGGATTGAAGGCTATGGTTTCGCTTAACATTTTATTTAAAGACATATCCTCAACTTCTCCATCAATAATTTTTACTTTGTGTCCTAAACTTTCTGCTATTGTCGCTAAATAAGCCAAATTTAAAGGCGGGTAAACTCCTGTTTTTTTAGCAAAACAAGAGAATATACCATATTCAGCTGTCCATTTTGGATATAATAATATAATCTTCATTAGATTTTAAATTGAATTGCTCTTTTAATACCCAACAGGGTTCTCCACGGATAAAATAATGTTAACTTGCCAAAAATCCTTCTTAAAAAAGGTAGTTTCTTTAGTCCCTCTTTAGTAAGCAATAAATCTACGTCCCTCAATGTTGCCATTTTAGAAAATCCTCCGATTGCCTTAATATTTCTTTGGTTTTCAATCTTATAAAAATTTTTCTTTTTTTTGGGATAGTCGTGATTCTGATGAACAATATCAACAACCTTGGTTGCATCTATTACTGGTATCTTATGAGATTTAGCCCAATAAACCAGCCAATTGTCAACTCCAACCCGACCCATAATAATGGGAGGAGGATTAATCTGCAAACTGCGAGGGAAAACCAAATAATCCATTCCCGATGGTCCAAGTAATTTACCTTCTTTGGCAATACGCTCGCGTAACTTTTGTTCCCAATTACCTTCATCAAATTGAATTGGCTCTTTAATATTAAGGTTCCACCTTTGTCCAACCATTAAAAATGGCTTCTTTTGAATTTCTTGAAGTATTTGTTTTACAGCCTTTGTAAAATCACTCATTAAAATAATATCGGGATTTAGCATGGCTATAATTTCTCCTTTGGCAACTTTCTGGACCAAGGCAAACATATCGTTGAGTAAAGGGGTCCCAAATTCATTTCTTGCAACTTCTGAAATATGACAAGCACTTGACTCCTTTGCCACTTTAGCAGTACCCACTTCGTTGCCCAATAAAATTATCTCACATTTCGGCTTTAATAGGGTCCAACTTCTAATACCGTTTCTTTGAATAATATTAAAATGGCCCTGAAAGGGCCTAGGAATAGCAAATATTGTAATCATTTACATAAAAATTCTTAAAAATTTCTAATTAAAGTAACCTTAACTCTTTTTCTGTAAAATACTCTAACGTTTTAATGGTATTCAAAAATTCTCTCGGTTCTAATTTCTTTCTTTTGTCTTTTTTGTATCCTTTGTAACGTCTATTACCATAAATAGATTTTAGAATGTTGACAAGTTTCTCTTGGCTGTCAATATATTCAATCCCATTAAAATCTTTATAACTATCTCCCAAAAATTCTTGGTTCAGGTCTAAAGATAATACAATTTTTTCCGGACATTGTAAAGACGCGGTGAAAAGAGTAGTGCTTGACGGAGAAATCCCAATAATAACATTACTCATTTCAATATATTTATCTGCCGGCTCTGATGGATTTGTTACTATAATATAATTAGAAATAGGTTCAAAAATTCTTTTTATTTCTGACACATTTTGGACTGATGGATGGAGTTTTATAAAAATTCTCCATTCCTTGAGTGTTTCAGTAATTAAAGTAATAATCTTTATTTTATTTTTTTCTATTTCCTCTTTTGAAATCAATGAATAATCATTTTTGTTAAATCCTATTTTTTCATCTGACCACATTACGGTTAAAGTTTTTGAATTAGTTTCTTGTTCATTCAATGAATTTGAAAAATATGCTTTTTCGAAAAATTTTTTAGTGATTTCTCGTTTCAAGGGATGGCCAAGAATAAATAATTTTTCAGCCGGCACACCATCCTTAATAGACAAATCGTAATCTCTTTTTGAAAAAACAATTGAATAATCAGCGTCTCTTAAGCCAGCCGCTGTTTTCCAAAAAACAAAACTTGTTTTTCCCTTAAAAGGCATTTCTCCTACCGTTAAGGGCAAAAAATAATAATAATAAAAGTGCCCTAAATATTTTTTTATTTTTACAAAAAATAATCTAATAGAAAATGGTAA
>CAZNXD010000236.1:0-3281 GCA_964576935.1 uncultured Pirellulales bacterium
TTCATAGCATAGCCAAACGCCGCCACTCCCGGCAGCACCAGCCCGGATGAATACTCGACATCCCGCACATCGCGGCTGAGCTTCACATGACAGCCGATATGCTCAAATGCGTTGCAGACGCTTTTTACGTTTCCAACGTCATAATCAATTACAACTATCATATCTTTTCAAAACCTGCTGAATTCACTCAAACACGATGAACCATAATAACTTGCCCGGCTAAACATTAAAGCGTATCAGAAGCTCCAAGTCAAATCTCAATAAATTAGGATTAGACTCGGCCTTGCCTGATGATGTTTTTTCTGCTAAAATCCTTTTTTCAATAAATCCGCTCATTGAATTGCCGTTTTGGGTCGATTTCTAATCGATACTATAAGACACGGAGAATAATATGTGTGGCATTGTAGCTTATCTGGGCAAAAAGATTGCTCAGCCGGTGCTCATAGAGGGCCTCAAACGTCTCGAATATCGGGGATACGACTCCGCAGGCGTCGCGACTCTCTGCAATGGAGAAATCAAGGTCAAAAAAACCAGCGGCAGAATCAGCGCTCTCGAAGAGATTCTTGATAAGCCCCAGCCGCAGGAAACTCTCGGCATCGGCCATACACGCTGGGCAACCCACGGCGAGCCCAATACAATCAATGCCCATCCGCATCTGGACCATACCGGTAAAGTGGCGGTGGCGCACAACGGCATAATCGAAAACTACTCGACACTGAAGAAATGGCTCCAGAACGAAGGTGTGGAATTTGTCAGCGACACCGATACAGAGGTTATCGCAAATCTGATAGGCTATTTCTATAGCAAAGATGAAAACGGCGGTTTGCAGGCCCAAAGCAGATTCGAACGAGCGGTCCAGCGAGCCTTACACGAAATACACGGCACCTATGGCCTGGCCATAGTCTGCAGCGATTTCCCAGATACACTCATCGGCGCAAAGAAGGGAAGTCCCCTGATAATGGGCGTCGGCGATAATGAATACATATTAGCTTCAGATGCCTCGGCCATTGTTGAACACACCACCCGAGTCGTGTACCTTTCCGATAATGAAATGGTCACTATCACATCGCAGGGCTTCAGCACTAAGACAATTGACAACGTCGTTGTCACTAAAACCCTGAAAGAAGTCGAGTTCTCACTCGAGCAGATAGAGCTGGGTGATTTCGAGCACCACATGCTCAAGGAAATCTTCGAACAGCCCGAGGCTCTCGAAACCTGTATGGGCGGACGGCTTGACACACGCGACAATCGAATCGTCCTGGGCGGTATCGCTGAGCACCTGCGCCAGTTGACGCGAACAAAAAGACTTATCATTACAGCATGCGGCACCGCCTGGCATGCCGGATTAGTCGGCGAGTTCCTTTTTGAACAACTGGTACGCATACCTACTGAAACAGAGTACGCCAGTGAGTTCAGATATAGAAATCCGGTGATTGAAGACGGAACTGTAGTTATATGCATCAGCCAGTCGGGCGAAACCGCCGATACCTTAGCCGCAGTCGAGCAGGCAAAAGAACGCGGCGCAACCGTCCTGGGCATTGTAAATGTCGTGGGTTCTTCGATTGCCAGAGCAACCGATGCCGGCATCTATCTTCACGTCGGCCCGGAAATCGGCGTCGCCAGCACCAAGGCCTTCACAGCACAGGTGGCTGTACTTACAATGCTGGCTATTGAACTCGGCAGAAGAAGACACATAAGCAGTGACCAGGCCGCTTACTACATCAAAGAGTTCGCGGCAATTCCTGAAAAAATACGCCTGATTCTTGAACAGTCCAGCTATCTCAAACAAATCGCCGAAGCCAACATCGAAAAGAACAACTGGCTCTTTTTGGGACGGGGCTTCAATTATCCCGTCGCACTGGAAGGCGCGTTGAAGCTCAAAGAAATAAGCTACATTCACGCCGAGGGTCTGCCCGCAGCAGAGATGAAACACGGCCCGATTGCCCTGATTGTCGACCAGATGCCCGCTGTCTTTATCGCCACAAAAGGACCGCAATACGACAAGATTATAGGCAATATTGAAGAGGTTCGTGCACGAGGTGGAAAGACTATCGTAGTCGCTACCGAAGGTGACGAGGATATTAAAAAACATGCCGACCATGTTATAGCTATTCCTGATGCACCCGAACTGCTGCAACCAATGCTGACTGTCATACCGCTACAATTGCTTGCCTATCACGCTGCGGTTCTGCGAGGCCACGATGTTGATAAGCCCCGCAACCTGGCCAAAAGTGTCACAGTCGAATAACGGGTCACTATCCCTAACCAGGCATCACTAATATCTTTGGTGCGCGTATGCCAAAAATTAAAAAGCCAATCAAAGCATTTACTCTGATGGAACTGCTGGTCGTAATTGCCGTCATCGCCCTGCTGCTGGGAATATTCGCTCCATCACTCGGCAAAGCAAAGATGAAAGCTCAACAGGTAGTCTGTATGAATAATTTGAAGCAAATCAATCTGGCATTTGATTTGTATCTCCAAAGCAACAATGAAACGTATCCGTGTGCCGAGGACTCAAACGGCACACCATGGCTCTGGATGGGGCGGGGCTGGAGGCCTTTTATCGAGCCGCATCTGGGGGACAACATCGATGCCAACAGCCCCTCGGTATTGCTGTGTCCGGTCGATAGAAAAAGTGAAGAGCTGTACGACTCTACAAGCTATAGTTATTCGATGAGTTTCTATCACAGCCCGGAGCAAATTGATTCCATGAACAGCACCGCCGACACTTATAGCAATCCACAACCTTCAATTGCCCAGCGACGACTGTCAGTCGCTCGCCCCACAGAGAAAATCATCGTCGGCGAGTGGTTCAGTGTGCATGAGCGAATCGAGGGACAAGACAAGGGCTGGTGGTGCTGGCTGGGCCGACGAAATTATCTCTTTGCCGACGGGCATGCAGAATTCCTAAAAGCCACCGACATAATCCCAGCTCGTGACGGCAATCCCAATCCGAACCTTACTATCCACGGCATAAAAGGCTCCGACTATCTCGGCCGGTAAATATCCCGGCACATCCATAACACAATTGATTACCATTTTTGCACAGAATTTGCCATGTCGTTATATTTAGCCCCACGTTTCACGTGGGGTTGGTTTGTGTTGTTAAATTTAGCCCCCCAATTTTAACCCGCCGTAGTTTCAACGAAGGCGGGTATTGGGGGGTTACTGTTTATATTCGGGGGTTACTCGTCGTTATATTTAGCCCCCAGTCCTGTGCTGGGGGATGATTTCTTTTTTTGACCCTGCATCGTAGGGGGTTTGTTTCTATCAGGAGGTTC
>CAZNXD010000237.1:0-3276 GCA_964576935.1 uncultured Pirellulales bacterium
ATTGGCAAGGTTTGCGCTTGCTTTGTGTGCCTGCTCATTAACGAAAGCCATCAGCCGCTCGGCAAAGTCGACGCCCTTCTGTGAATCGTAAGGTATTCCGAGCATGAATAGAGAGTCGGCAAAACCCATCAGGCCGAGACCGATTTTACGATTGGCCTGCGCCAGCTGAACGGTGTCACGTACGGGGTATTTGCAGGCATCGATAATATTATCGAGGAATCGCACGGCCAACCGGATGGCTGCGGCCAGGCCGTCATAGTCGATATCGGCTGAGCCATCGCGCCGGACGACGAATTTGGTCAGGTTGATGCTTCCGAGCGTGCAGGCTTCGAAAGGCAGAAGCGGCTGTTCTCCGCAGGGATTAGTCGCTTCGATTTGGCCCAGGGAAGGTACGGGATTGTCGCGATTGATACGGTCGATGAAGGCAAGTCCGGGCTCACCGGTTTTATGTGCGCATTTAATGAGCATATTCCAGACGTCAGTCACGGTGTAGAATTTATTTTTCGCTTTGGCCGAGGTCGGCGGTTTGGCGCCGATTGGATGCAGGTCGTTTATGGTGTAATTTTCGATATCAATGCGTCGCGGCAATAAGTAGTTCTGACCGGTGCGTGGATTTGTGACGACGTGCGGGGTTTTATCCTCTCGGAGGGCTCTGTCCATCCAGCGGTCGGTGAGTTTGACCGAGATGTTGAAATTAGTGAATGCGGTCAGTTGTTGCTTGGCATGAATGAACTTGAGAATATCGGGGTGAGTGGCACTGCACATGGCCATATTTGCGCCGCGACGGAAAGCCCCCTGTTGGATTGCGTCGGTTGCCTCGGAAAAGACCCTCCAGAAGCTAATCGGCCCGGAAGTGGTTCCGCCGCTCGAGGCGACGAGGTCGCCGGTTGGCCTTAGATGGTCGAGCGAAAAACCGGTACCGCCGCCCGCCTTTTGAATTAGGGCTGTTTGCTTTATAGTCTCAAAGATGCCTTCAATGCTGTCCTCGACAGGCAGTACGAAACAGGCGCTGAGCATTCCGCTTGGGCGGTTGGCATTCATGAGGGTCGGCGAATTGGGAAGAAAGACAAGCGATGCCATCAGGTCGTAGAATTTTCTGTGCCAGGTCTTGAGCTGCTCTGGATTCGCGCCGAACCGCTTCTCGGCAGAGGCGGCGAGATGTGCGACCCTGCTGAACAGTTGGGCGGGTGTTTCGATTACCTTGCCATTTTCGTCCTTGATAAGGTATCTATCATTAAGGACGGTAAGCGCATTTTCGGAAAGTGAGGGAGCCTGGCCGGGTGGCTCAACAATTTGTGTTTTCATATCCGGCATATCAATCCTCCATGAGCCGGTACAAAATAACTACGTCTTTTTAATCCATCGGAAACGAAATACGTTGCGAATACGGTCGGTAAACTTAACGCCTAAGGCCTGGGTACTGGACTTGAAATCGGCGGAGGCCAAATCCTGAGCTGTAGGCTTCCGCAGCCTACGGGAAAAGAAAGACGACAGCACAGAAGCGATAAAACCAAGTAACGATGATTTTTTTGTCTGCGATTTCATTCTGTTATCTTTGAACAGCAAGTTTTGTCGCGGCAAGCAATTCAGCGCCAGTTCTGCTTTGCCACTGGTCCTGGGCAAATAACTGGTGCCTTTCGAGAATTTCGGGTTTTGCATCATAGTATCCGGTAACGGCGCTGATGCCGCCTTCGGCAAGACCTTCAGTTTTATAATCGATATCAAACAGCCAGCTACTTACTTCGTCCTCATACTCAGCAGGATATATCAGGGCCACAGCGTATTTATCATCAGAGAATTTGGTCAGGTGAACCTTGGCTCTGCAAGGCGGAGCAAGGCCAACGGCAAGGTCGGTTAACTTTTTGAAATTGTCACGGGCAGTATCAGGCTCGGCCGAGTAGAAGAACATGCTGGATTCGAGCTGGAAGGTCTCGGCGGGGACGCCCTTTAATTCAAATCTGCCGTCGGGGTAGGCATTGTGAATCTTATAGACCTTGCAGTGACTGAACTTTTCGCTTTCTAAAAGCTCGGCGACTTCTGCGGCTGTAAAGCCAATGCCGCTGTGGTTGCCGAAATCGACAACATACAGGCCTACGTATTTATCGGGTTTTTTCAGTTCCGGCAGATTCATGCGGTTATTGTAGCTGCAAGTTGAACAAATTTCACGGACTTTTCTATCGGTTTCATGTGGCTATTTGATTTTTGCGAATCGGCGTTTTCCGACCTGGATGGCCATTCCGGCTTTTGGCGTAATTTCACTGTTGGGGTCGGTGATTTTTTGGCCATCAATGGTCACGGCCGATTGAGAACACATTCGTTTGGCCTCTCCGCCGGTTTCGACAAGTTTGCAGACAAGCAACAATTGCTTGACCGAAATAGGTTTGGCGGGCAATTTAAATTCGGGGATATCGTCGGGCAGTTGCTTTTGCGCGAAGACCTTTTCAAAAGCTTCGGCGGCCGACTCGGCGGCGGCCTGGTCGTAAAATTGTGCCACGATAGTTTTGCCCAGGAGGACCTTGGCTTCTTTGGGGTGGGTCTTGTCCGGGTTGGTCAGCTCGTTTATTTGCTCAATGGGCAAATCGGTCAATAACGTAAAGTAATTTTCCATCATATCATCGGAGATGCTCATGATTTTTCCGAACATCTCGTTGGGCGGCTCGGTGACGCCGACGTAGTTGCCCTTAGATTTGCTCATCTTCTCTGTGCCGTCGAGGCCGACAAGTATCGGCATGGTCATTACGACCTGCGGCTCCTGGTCGCAGGCGCGCTGGATGTCCCGGCCGATGAGGTTGTTGAAGGTCTGGTCGGTGCCGCCTAATTCGAGGTCGCTGTTGATGGCGACAGAATCATAGCCCTGCATCAGAGGATAGATGAATTCGTGGACGTAAACGTCGATATCTTTTTTCAGCCGGAGCTTGAAGCTGTCGCGCTGGAGCATCTGGGCAACAGTCTTTTTTGCAGCAATTCTGATTAGCTCGATAAGCGAGAGCTTTTCGAGCCACTCGCTGTTGGGACGAATCTCGAGCTTCTGCTCGGTTGTATCGAGAATTTTGCCGGCCTGTTCAAAATATGTCTGAGCGTTCTGCTCGATTTCGTCCTGTGTGAGCATCGGGCGAGTAACGTTCTGTCCGGTCGGGTCACCGATACGGGCGGTATAGTCGCCGATTATCAAGACAGCCTTGTGACCAAGGTCCTGAAACTGACGCATCTTTCGCAGGACGACGGTATGGCCGAGGTGAATATCAGGGCTGGTCGGGTCAAGGCCGAGCTTGATTC
>CAZNXD010000238.1:0-3248 GCA_964576935.1 uncultured Pirellulales bacterium
GGTCGAGACGATTAAAACCCACAACATTATAGACCATACCCAAAATAATAAGATATCAGCTAACATGGCAGGTTTTAATTTGGCCAAATCGTCTTTGAGCAGATTGCCTATAGTTGTCTGTCTTATAATCGCCCTCAGCAGCTGGCTCAAAAGACTGACTACCGGCACCGCAATGAAAAACCAGAAGTGTTTTGTGCCGGTTAGCCCTGCATAGAGGGCAACGGCAATCGCACCCCACGTGGTTAAGACCGAGCCGCTCATTGCAGTTATTGAGAACCACCATGTGCCGGGACTAAAGACCTTTGTAATAAGAAACTGCCGGCGGACAAATTCAAAGGCATTTGGCCAGTTAGTCGCCTCATAGGAAGCTGCAAGACAAGCCGGCACAAAGGCAACTTTCAAACCTGCCTTTTTCACCGCTTC
This sequence comes from uncultured Pirellulales bacterium, assembly GCA_964576935.1. Lineage (GTDB taxonomy): Bacteria > Planctomycetota > Phycisphaerae > Sedimentisphaerales > Anaerobacaceae > CAYMOE01. Next base: position 424 of record CAZNXD010000238.1, read on the forward strand.
GCTCAGCGACAAGTCGTCACTAAGTGCCTTCGTCCATATTTTGTCTATCCCAAGCTCGCGAAACGTCTTTGCGCGAACAGCCATGGAACCTCCCCAGGCCTGGTTGAATATGCTGTTACCGAGAAGCTGTGCAACCTTTGCATTGCCTGCAGAAAGCGCTAAGGTGGCGAGATTATTTTTTTCAGGAACAAACCAGCGATAGCCGCTGGAGACACCGTTCTTTTCCTGGCGAAGTGGGTACACAAGATGGCTTAGCCAATCTCTTCGAACCTCAATATCAGAATCGGCAAAGGCCAAAACTTCGACATCTTCAGGGACTCTTTCGCAACAATAAAGAAGGTTGTGTATCTTCTGGCTGCACATCGTGCCTTTGCCTGAGACCCATATCTTCACTTCGACTGCTTTGCTGGTTTGGCCGAGACGCTCTTTGAGTTCGAGCAAAGCTTTATAGGCCGGGTCATCTTCAGCTTCAACAACAAACCAGAGCAGATAGTTATCATACTCCTGCTTAAACAATGAGCCGATATTCTGCTCAAAGCTAAGGTCAAGGCCCTTGCACGGAACTATCAGAGCGGTTTCAGGCTGATACCAGGAGCGGTCTCTTTCGTATTTATTAAGCGCGTATTGACGGTTGCGATAAACCAAAAGAACAAACGACAATTGAAGCAACATTATGAACGAACCAATGTAATAGTACCAGGCCATCACGTAATCCTATATTAAAGATAAAAATCTTGGGCTAAAGATATAAGCTTTAGGCAAAGCACTTGTCAAGATATTGAAGCAAGCGGTACAATGGCCTGGATGAGCTCGTCCATGCTGTAAAACCTTGCCAGGTCTATGTCCAGCAGGCATCCGTGATCATGTTCTGAGGCGATTATAAGAAGATTATCTGAAACTCGAGAGTAACCTTCCGACTGGGGCTGATGGCCCAGAATAAACATATCAACATCAAGCATATGTGCGATTTTACCAAGATACGGCTGAGACGTTCTCCTGCCCCAGGTCAGAAGATAAGCCGACCCAGGTCTGACAACATCGTTGATTTTTAAACGCCTGTTGAAAATCCCCGTATCGAATTTGTCAAAAAACCTGTCGGCGGGCAACGAATGTGAAACCCATATGCGGTTTGCACATCTGACCGCCAGCGGCTGAGAAAAGAGAAACTGTTTGAGGGTGAGTTTCACTTTCTCGCTATCCTCTTTGAACATTCTATCCAGAGCCGAACGCATTGCGGCGTTCATTTCCTTGCCTGCTTTCATTACCCTGCTATTGTTAATGAAGGCGGTATCATGGTTGCCCATAATCAGGTGGACACGGTCGGGAAATTCGAGCTTGTATCTTATCACATCGAACAGCAGTCCAAAAGACAGACACCCGCCCTGGTCGTCCTCGGGGCCGCCGTGAATGATTTCCTGCAATAGAACATGTCTTTCAGTGTTGTTTTTCAAATCGGCAAAGGCAACTATTCTTTCAAAGTTGCGCCGATGACCGTGGATATCACCGGTTATAATAAAACTGCCTTTTGAAGGCAGAGATATCAGATTACCCCGGCGAAATTTGTCGTCGTTGTTGGCTTTGCGACCCTGATTGAGTAAGTCGATTACTGCCTCAGACATTTCTTGTTGTTCTTTATTTTATCACCGAGCAGATTGTGAATTATGATATCGAGCCTGGAAATAATAGCCATCATATTTGCGGGGCGATTCTGAGGTTGCTCTTCAACGCAGTCCATGACTATTTTCGAGACTTCAAGGGGTAGCTGCTTTTTGATTTCGTGGGGCGCTTTCCTCTCCTGAGGGATTGTAAATCCGAACTTGTCCTTTTTGGGAATCAGGGTAGGAACATTTCGGCCGGTCAGAGCCCAGTACATAGTGGCTCCGAGATTAAAGACATCGGTCCTGGGATTCAAGGCTTTACGCCTGACCTGCTCGGGAGCTATGTAGTCGGGAGTTCCCTGAATGCGCTGTTTTGTCGTACCTATACGACAGCTCTGGCCAAGGTCAATAATCTTAATCATGCCGGATTCACTTATGAGTATATTATTAGGCTTGATGTCGCAATGAATATAGCCGCGCTGGTGCATGGCGTGTAGCCCGCCTGCCACCATTCTGAAAATTAGCAGCACATCGACCAGGCTCAGGCTGGGACTCTCTTCAAGAGTCTTGCCCTGCAGGTATTCCATCGACATCACCAATTCTCTGGTTTTAAAGACAGAACGTGTCTTTCTCAGTTTATAGCACTTACGCATATAGGGGTGGTCAATTTTTCGTGCTACGCGAAATTCGGTTTCGCACTGTTCAAAGATTCTCGTGTCTTCGGGCTTTTCGTAAACAACCCGCTTAAGGGCGACCTCGGTTTTATCGTACTCATCTATGGCCAAGTATATGATACTGCGCGCACCGGTTCCGATGCGCTTGACTATATCAAAGCCTGGTACCTTTAGTATGCTCTTAGCCATCTGAGCGAAACCTCAATAATCCATAGAGCGGTTAATGCGGCCGCATCCTGAACTAAAGACGCATCAACCGGCAAAATCTTGCTTTTAATCCCTATAATTGTCCCATAGATAAAAGACCACTCAACCTGTAAAAACAGCCCCAAGCGGGAGGAGTGGCCTATCTCTTCGAACCCTTTATTGTACGATATAACTGTCTATTTGTCCAGTACCTACCTGCGGCAGCGGCTGTGAGCCGCTTTCGCCTACGACTGCTTGACACAGTGCCAAAAAAGCCGATAATGACGGGTTCGTTGAGTTTGACGTTTGTTGTTCCCCGATAGCTCAATTGGTAGAGCGAGCGGCTGTTAACCGCTAGGTTGTAGGT
>CAZNXD010000239.1:0-3178 GCA_964576935.1 uncultured Pirellulales bacterium
AACAAGCTTGCTTTTCTGACCAATCAGTTTATTCGTAGATGCAACCAGTACACCCCTTACTGATTCTTTACCGTTAGGCAGCAATTGATAATCCACCACACTCTCAGCCACCTTGAACGGGCAAACCTGCTCAGCTTCCAATTGGACTGCACCGACAATCTCTTCCATCGGTAAAGCAGGAAATTTGAAATCTCTGACAGCTACCTCCGGCCCACTAACACCGCACACGGCAAAACGGCTTTGAACACCGGATTTTTCAAAGCAATCGATAATCGCCTTGACGGTTTGAATGCCCTGGTTACGCCCGCCATTGCCGTTTGTGTTTTCAATATCGGCCTTACCGGCCGCTATCACCTTGAACTTGTCGCCATTCTGTTTCAGCTGTATTATCTTCACCGATGATGAACCAACATCCAGGCCGATCACCTCAAGATTTGCTGCCTTGATAAATTTCTTCAAGTCCAAAGTTCTAAACCTCTAAATCCAGCTTCAGCGTTCGTCCGAACTCGTCTGTGCAATAGCTGCACCTGCGCAGTACTTACACACCCTGACTACTCAGAGGCTTTTATCGTCTCAAAAAAAAGGGAGCTTACGCAGAAAACACCGAATATGCGTAAAGAAAATCGCACTATAATATAGAACCGTACAGTCCTATAATAATGCAGGTTGTTTAGCTCTATAGCTAATTAAATAGATGATAAGGATGTGCTTTTTTAGAACTGTTTAGCTCTACAGCCGATAATCGTGCCAGCCGGCAGGAGCCGGGATGTATTTGCCTTTAAGCCAAAAATCGCTCGGTAAAATACCCTCAAGCAACCTCATATCCATATAGTATTGCTTAAGGTAACCGTCATAGCCTATAAGGCCCACTACACCACGAATAGCTTCAGAAAGGGTCCCTCGCACAATAAGTTTATCCTGCGTGCCTCCGTCTTGCTTTCTTCCACCGTAAGAGCCTCGTTTAACATTTTCGGCGCCCCAGCCGCCTCCGCCTACCGTTATTGCAGCCTCTACAATCGTGGCGTCCGGCAAATATCGACTATTAGAACCTACAGGACCCCTGGCTACAGGCACATAATCAAAACCGGACGGCTCGTATGGTTTACTACCAACAATATCATAGTATTCACTCATGCCTGGGTCCACGACCCTTATTACCCCCTGCGATATCAGGCCCAGAATGTTCGGGTTGCCTCTGGCGGGCATTTTATTAGTTTCCCGCTCACCATCAACCATGACAGAATCAGCAACCCAGATGTTGCCCGTAGCTACGATAGTCATCTTACCCTTAAGCAACTGGTCGCCGTTATGTGTGGTCAAATCGCCGCCGATGATAACATTACCATCAACAAATATCTGGCCTCCCGGCGCTGATTCAACTTCGCCGTAAGACTGGGTTACATAGGTATTTTCTACTTTGTAGGTCTTTCTATCACCGATGGCCTCAGCGTCATCCCGTATCACATGATATGAGTAGATAGGATACCGTTCATATTGGCTGCCCCCGCTACCGGGTTTAATTCTGTAATCCCACGTCCTGTCGTCATAATTCTGCTCAAAACCTCTGACCGTACAGTTGTTTGTTACCCTGACCATGCCTACGCCACCCTCAACGAAAAACTCAAGCTGCACTGCACGTTGAGGATTAGTAACACCAGCTGTAACTGTAGGCGTTAATTTGAAAGTGCTCTTTGTGCTGCCCTCCAGTCGTGTTACCTTTTTGGCCACACTGACCTCGTCGGTTATCCTGCTGTCCGGCTGATTAAAATAGATACCTTCATTATTGAACAGGTCGATTACGTCATCATACTTGTCAAAGCCGCCGGAAGTGTCTCGTGACTCACCCATCTCAACAGGGTCTAAAAACTTGGGGCCGCCGCTTATATAGATGTCTTTATAGTCTGGGCTGTCGTTAAGTCTGTTGACATGTATGGGAATACTTAATATTTCTCCATCAGCATAATGGACCGGCTCTGTCGTCGTAGATGAACTTGGGACTCGGCACATACCCATATCCCAGCCGCTAACTGCCTGAATAACGTATACCTCAACCGCCTGGTCGAATAAACCGCAACGTCCCTGCGATAAAATTCGATAGACCGGACGCGATTCCACAAACGAAGCAAAAGATATTTTGTAATTGCAGGTACTGTCCGTAAAGCTAAGCGCGCCTGTGGGGTTAAAATTAGGGTCATTAAGCGATGAGAGCATGTCCGGCTGCTGGCTCATTCGGAAAATAGCCACCTCATAGCCGGCCTCAGCAGCCAACATCGCTTTCGCTTCACTCTTCATGACAATTGCCCGGTGTCTTACCCCGTAAGAAACCGTCAATAACCCCAAACCCAGCGCAATCAGAATTGTTACAGCAACAACTGCCAGAACCAGCGCTGACGCCCGTCTTTTTTGTTTATTGTTTTTCATATCACCTCAAAGATTAGCGAGGCCAGATATTTCGCATCAGAGTAGCGGTCATCACTTGAACTGTGTCATTCGGGTTATCCTCATCCTGCAAGGTGACGTTAATTCTGACACAGCCTTGGCCAAATTTGCTTATTGTGGTGTGGTTAAATGCCCCGTTTGGGTCCGGCACTACGTTATCTGCAAGTATCGTTGTAGTTATATCAGAAGTATTCTTTGTCCCAGAGCCGCCGAGAACCGCCCCCGGTGGAACCGGCCCATAGTCAACCTTCAGCTTATTATCATCATCAATATAAAAAAACGCGTATTTGGTACCCGTATTGGTCACATCAAGCAGTGCCGATGTCGGCCCGGATTCGGCCCAATACCGAAATTCCACCGCATCACCGTAGACTACTTGCCTGGATGAGCCGCCTGGCGGAGTTGAAGGAATGTAACCACCGGCGGCTTCATTATACAACTTATAATTCAGCCGGTTCGATTTTCGGCCCATACTGCCGAAGGTAATCATTACTACCTGAGCATCCTGCTTTATTTTCCTGTTGGCCTCATCGTATGTCTGCTGCCATGACCTTTGGCCGCCCACGAGTAACGCCCCTACCGCCATGGCCAGAATAGTCGATATGACCATTGCAACCAACAGCTCTATTAAAGTAAGACCATAGTGCCGAATTAAGCTCTTAGACTGCATTGAGTTTTGATTCCTCAATTCTTAACCGCCCGAAGCATCACGCCTGACGTAAGTAGTCAATACCAATGA
>CAZNXD010000240.1:0-3163 GCA_964576935.1 uncultured Pirellulales bacterium
GACTCCTCTCATCCGCATTTAACGGTCCAATGCCGAACAACCCACGCCAGACAGGCCTGCTCGCTAACGCAAACAGCACTAAACGGCCGATAATGAATATATCCGCTTTATGTCGATTCAAAGGCTAACAGTCTCTGTGGTGAGGACAAAAAAATGATTCTCCAAATAGCCGAGGCAGTTGTAAAAACAGCAGCCGGTTTTGAAAACTCAGAACTAATAGGCAGCGGTATAGCGCTGACGTTTTCGGGCCTAGTAATATGGCTTGCCGGTCTCGGCATGGGAAGAATTGCCGCCGCGGCGACCGGGGGATTACTCGGGTTCATTTGTGGATGTATATTTATGGGGCAAACAGGTCTGATGCTTGGCGCATGTGCCCTTGTCGGATTGGTAGTCATTCTTATCGTTGAGCAGCTTCTGGTTACCATTATTGGCTATAATTCATTTTTCAATAATCTGCTCGGCTCTGTATTCTATTCCTGTTGCGGAACGGCGTTTATTTTCACGGGAATAATTCTACTATTGCTTTACAAAGGAACCGACTCTACGGCTCACATTGCCGCGAGACAATCTTTCTACACTATCCTGCTGTTTGCTATGGCCGTCTTCGGGGCTATTGAGCAGCTTGTGTTATGCCCGAAAGCAAAGAAACAACTTGTAAAAATAAAACCCAGGTCCGCTCAACATCAAAAACAACCGGCCGAACGTCTAAGTTGGAGAAACAGATAAGGAAATCATCAGCCATGGACCTGACTATTCTTGCACAGACAACCGAAACAACCGAACCAGTCGCCGAGACTGTCGGTCAAATCGTACCTATAGATGCTTTCTGGACACAGATTACTTCTCTGAGTTTTTTTGAAGCTTTGACATTTATCTCGTTCGGTGCCGTTTGTCTCATGTACGGCTGGCGAATCTTCAAATCTTTGGTTGTCATCAGTTTCGGTCTGGTTGGAATGTTTGCCGGCGCGCTACTCGCCAAAGAAATCAGCGGCGATAATAATCAGGTCCTTGGCGGTCTCGTCGGTCTGTTGCTGCTGGCCGCCCTTTCACTTCCCCTCATGCGCTGGGCTGTCAGCATCCTCGGCGCCCTTGCAGGCGGTATTCTCACCGGGGGGCTCTGGTACGCATTCGAGCTGCCTGAGCAGTATATATGGGCCGGCGGCCTTGTTGGCATCGTAGCCGGCGGTATGATCGCGTTCATCGCCCTAAGGTGGGCGGTGATGCTCTTTTCTTGTCTTGGGGGCAGCACGCTTTTGGTTGTCGGAATCCTGGCTTTATTTTATCTCTGGTCGAATACCACCGAACAGATACAGGAACTTGTCTTTCAGAAAAACTGGTTTTTACCTGTTGCGCTGATAGTACCCACCGCTTTCGGCTTTATACTTCAGGGCAAATTCATCAAACGCTCGTCCGAATGGAATCTCTAAGCCGGATGCAAGGTGCCGACAGACCGAGCTTGCCGTGAATATTAAACCGTTTGATTTTCCCTCCTTATGTTTCTATACTAACGCCGGAAGGTAAGCAGGAGCGCTGAAATGCGATTTACGAAGATGCATGGTTTGGGCAACGATTACGTGTATGTCAACTGCTTTGAAGAAAGAGTTGACAACCCTGCTGAGCTTGCGCGCCGCATCAGCAACAGGCATTTTGGCGTTGGTTCCGACGGCCTGATTCTAATATGCCCTTCAGATGCCGCGGATGTTCGAATGCGCATATTCAACGCCGATGGTTCCGAAGCAGAAATGTGTGGTAACGGTATCCGCTGTGTTGCCAAGTATGCTATCGACCATGGTCTCTCAACCGCCGAACCACTCAATGTGCAAACCGGCAACGGCGTGCTCAGCATAGATTATCAACTCGACACCACAGGCCGGCTTACAACAGCCACAGTTAATATGGGTCAGCCGATTCTAAGGGCCGAAGAAATCCCCGTAAATCTCGAGGGTGAAAAAGTAGTGGATTATCCTGTGGAGATTCTCGGACATAATCTTACTATGACCTGTGTCTCTATGGGTAATCCGCACGCGGTATTCTTCTGCGATAATGTTCAGGCGATAGAACTTGAAAGGTTCGGCCCTGCGACAGAAAATCATAGTCTGTTCCCCAACCGCACGAACGTTCACTTTGTTGAAGTACAGGGCTCAAACGAACTTACTATGCGAACGTGGGAGCGAGGCAGTGGAATCACACTGGCCTGCGGAACAGGCGCCTGCGCCGTTTGCGTCGCCGCTGTTCTAACCGGACGCAGTGACAGAAGCTCTCGTGTGCAACTACCGGGCGGGACTTTGAAAATTACCTGGTCCGAGGAAGATAACTGCGTATACATGACCGGCCCGGCTGTGGAGGTTTTTCAAGGAACCTGGCCTGATGACTGATAGCTAAATCGCAAGTCTCGGTGTACGGCAAAACTCCAGCGCTATACCATAGTAATCTTCGGATAAGCTCGTTTCCTCTGTTTCTTTTCCGATTCGCTCGGCACGTACTACTTCGCCCAGAACTGAGATTTTACCAAGTCTTTCGAGCTGGCCTGCCTTGGGGGGTATAGTTAACTCGACCTGAAGCATTGTGCCCGGTGTAAAACCATCGGTATTTGTGCTAAAGTATAATCCTGCAGGACTGGCGTTTATCGCTTTGCCGCGGTGTGTCTGGACATTACCATTGCCTACTTTGCGACAGCACAAATCAAACTCAACTTCCAGCCTCCTGTGCCTCCTCTTCTCCAATGAGCGCCTCCGAAAAGCCGGTGATTAAGCACAACACTTATATGCTCTGCAAAGACCATGCCTAAACCAACAATTCAAGACACCCTATATTAACTGGTACAAGTAGTTTTACAGAAAAGGCTTGCAGAGAAACGATGGTTAATCGCAACTTGATAAATCAAGACGAGCTGTATAGGTGTTGAACAAATACAACGACGCAGACACCTAAAAAACCTCAACTGCTCTAACTGCCTCATAATAAATGACTTGAGTAAGCAATAAGGAAAACAAAGGCTAACGTCTGGTGCAACAGAGTGTTGTTTTTTTTCAACAACGGGCTTGACAATCTGTAAACTTAGCCTAACATTTGCCTTATGCCCACCGACAAGGAAGCATTGACATCACACTCAAATACCGAAAATGCCAATGACTATAGAGAAGTTAACCTCGAAAGACTGGCA
>CAZNXD010000241.1:0-3161 GCA_964576935.1 uncultured Pirellulales bacterium
TGCCTGCATAACCTGTGAGGGTTTTCCGCCGCGTTCAACTATGTCTCGGTAAGCAGCAGCGGCAACGGTGTTCCATTCCCATGTATCCTCAAAAGCTTTGATTTGTGCTGCAGACCGACTTCCATTCTGTTCAGCGAAAAGAACATTATAGTCTTTATCACTCTTAAAGGGTGGATCGAGATAGATGAGGTCAATGGATTCGTCTTTAATATAGCGTTGAAGGATATCTAAGTTATCACCGTAGTATAAAATATTATCCGCCATATAGCCTCTCTGCTTCATTCAAAACAAAATCCCTTTTGGTCCTGCAAAGGGTATTATATTGATAGAAATAGTATTTGCAAGGCTGTTGGTTTTGATATATCAGAAAAAGATATTATAAAGCTTTACGAATAAATCGTCCGGGAAATTGAGTTTAGCGAATTGGCGGTTAAACAAAGACAGCCCCAGGCACAGGTCCTGGGGCTAATCTTAGCCTGCGAATATCCGTGTTAATCCGCGGTTGCTTTTAATTTAAACTCTCTGTGCTCTCTGTGAACTCTGTGGCTAATCAAAAAACAATAGCTGCGTAGCCGACGCTTTCAGCGCTTCGGGAGTGCATTTTCTCGGCCATGATTTCATTGCTGTTAGTATGGGCCAGCAGTACGCCTTTTGTTTTACCCAATTCTTTAGCGGCGTCTACGGCTGCGCCAGCAGCGCCTGCACCGCAGGCGTTGGAATGCTCGGCTGCAATAACGAGCATCTTCTTAGGCTCCATGCTCAAGGCCAAGTCGATGAACTGTTTGTCGTTGACATCGGTCGCCCACTTAAGACCCTCTGCGCCCGCGCCCATAGGAGTGAAACCATAGCGCGGGCCGTAGTGAGTAAGGTCTGTTGAGCCGATGCAGATAATTTTCTTATCCTGCTCGCGGATTATTTGGCCAAGGCCACTACCCAGTGAAATTGACGCTTCAGTTGGCGGGGTAAGAATCGGAAGTAACTTAGCTTTGGGGAAAAGATGCTGAACGAATGGAACCTGCACCTCAATACTGTGCTCATGCTGATGGGCGTTTGCATTTTCAACGGCCAGGTTCTTTTTAATAATCTCTTCGGCGAGGGTCTGGTCGATAGCAATATCGCCAACCGGCGTTGACCAACTGTCACCTGCGAAGACTGCCGGCTCGGGGCCGTAATAACCGTGAGCTGCGCCGAATATCACGAACGTATCTATCTTGTCATATTGCTGCTTGACTGCGGAAAAGACCATAGCGGCAACTGGGCCGCTGAATACCCAGCCGGCGTGAGGAACGATGCCGGCGACGATGTTGTCCGGCAGTGTCTTTGTGAAGTGGGCCTCTTCGAGGCATTGTTTGATATCGGCCAGGCATGAATCGTGGTCACCGGAGTAGAACTGGCCGGCTACAACGGGCTTTCTTGTTTGCATTTTAGCTACTCCCTCGCTATCATTACCGGTTCAATCAAAGATACTATTTTAACCGGCAGAGAGGAAAAAACAATGGCCTCGCAAAAGACAAGCAGCGTTGCCGTGGTAATGGGCTCTGACAGCGATTTGGCTGTGATGCAAAGCTGTATCGAGAAGTTGAAAGAATTCGGCATATCACCGGTTGTTCGGGTCATTTCAGCTCATCGCACGCCGAAGGTTGCTGCCCAGTTCGCTGAAAATGCCGCAGGGGCCGGTATTAAGGTCATCATAGCCGCGGCGGGCATGGCTGCTCATCTGGCCGGAGTGCTGGCTGCCGGGACGATATTGCCGGTAATCGGAGTGCCAATCAATTCCGACTCGGGCGTGGACGGACTCGATGCACTGCTCAGTACCGTTCAGATGCCGCCCGGTGTTCCGGTGGCGACTGTGGCTATCGGCAAGGCCGGGGCGAAAAACGCGGCGATACTGGCTGTGCAAATCTTAGCTGTATCCGATGAAACTTTGGCCGGGCAGTTGGCGAAGTTCAAGAGCGACCAGGCGGATAAAGTGATTGGTAAGGACCAGGCCTTGCAGTAGCAATCCTAATAAGGGGGCCAAATGAAGAAAATAGCGTTTTTTTACGTCTGGCTTCTTCCTGTTGTTTGGTGTGTTCTCGCGGTCCTGTCTTTTTTTAATTCCGGTGATGAACATGGCCTGTTTGTATTTGGGACGTATCCGGCGACCAGCATTATAATTTATGTTATAGCCATTATTCATAATTGCATATTTCCATTCGATATGGGTGGGTTTATTGATTCTTTGCCGTTGGTGTTATTAGTGGGGGTAATTTTGATTTCGTTGGCCGCTCTGTTGCTGGATTGGCTGCGTGCCGGTAAGAAGCTTTTTTTCATCCTATTTGTACTGGGGATTATAATTCTGTTTAGCTACAGCTTTAAGGTTTACGGTTCTTTAGAGAGGATGAGATCGAAGAACGGGTCTGTTTTCGCGGTATTTGTTTTCGTCTGCCACCTGTCGTTATATATGTCGATTGTTATTTCGGCTATTGCAGCTACAGCGCGGAAACTGCCCTTTTTCAGAAAGGCCCAAATCGACAGAAGTGATTAGTCGAAGGGGCTACTTGATGTTGACTATTGAGTTGTACTCGCCGAAGGGGTTCAGTTCTGAGGTTTCATTGTAAGGGTCCTGCTGCCACTTACCATCAACGACCATGCGGTAGCGGTATTTGCCGGGCGTCAATTTCATTTTGGTTTGCCAGATGCCGCTGCTGCCGACCTTGTCCATCTTGGTCTTGACCGGCTGCCAGTTATTGAAATCGCCTGCGATGCAGACCTCGTGGGCGTGCGGGTACAAGGTTACGAATACCACAGCATCGTTAAGCTGGGTAACTCCATAGTAATCGCTGAGTTTCTCATTCAGTCTGGCCTCGGCGCTGGGTTGTGCCTCGATTTTGGGTTTTTCCTCGATACTTGGTTGTGCTTCGGCGATTGGTTGTGGCTCGATGCTGGGCGGGACCTTGGTGCCGGGCTGGGCTGCGGTGATGGGCTGGGTCTGGGCGGCGGGTTGTTGCTCGGCCGCCTTGGCAACGGGCATTGTCGCTATACTTGTCTTTGGCTCTGATCTGGTCGGCTGAGGTTTGGGCTTAATTTGAGGTTTGGCGACCTTTAGAAGCTCATCAGCGGTCTGGCTAATCTTTTCGAGCTGGCTGGCCAGATTGTTGACCATCTGGTGCTGCTGGCCT
>CAZNXD010000242.1:0-2727 GCA_964576935.1 uncultured Pirellulales bacterium
CGGTTCGTTGATAAAGAACAAACGCAAGAGACCTGCTGATATTTCCGTCAAGTGGATTGAGGTATGCTGCGGTTTTGAAATCTTCGATTGTTTGATCGCTCTTGCCCAGGGTAGCATTGATTCTTGCTCTCAAGGCATAGGCGTCCGAGAAGACCGGCCTTAGCTCCAGAGCCTCATTAATTAACTGTAGCGACTGTTCATGTTCTTTCCGCGCAAATGCTAACGTGGCTCTGAAGTAGGCGCCCTGACATCTGTCAAGGTTCTTGACTTGCGCTAATCGGGCGAGCTGTTGTGCCAGAGGCCAGTCCTGTAACTGCAGGGATAAATCCATAAGGTGAGCAAGAGCAGTATTGTCATAGTCTGTAAATTCTACTTGTTGCTGAGCCTCCACATTTGTCAAATACGGTTCAGCAACAATCATGAACTGCTCTAAGGCTTTATTGGGGTCGTTTTTACTGAGGTAGTACAAGCCTAAGCTTACAGCTCTTTCTTTGGGATTCGCTATCTGGTTGCGAACCTTATAATTCAGTTCTGTTACCAGTTCCTCAGATGGTTCAGGTCCGGCAGCGAGCATTTCAAGAAATAGTTTGACATTGATGTTATCAGGAAAGTGCGTAAGGAACTGTCGGGCTAATTGTTCAGCTTGGCTGGTCTGCCCCTGCTCTTTATAGTAATTACAAAGCTGAGCGATAAGATTATCTGGTGTAGAATTTGGTTCAACGGCCAGCAGCTTCTGTACAAGATCGGTCATTAGTTCATAGTCTTTTTCCTGTTGAGCTCGCAATTTACCGGGGTCAACCGGTTCTTGCTCAGATGTGGGTGCTGACAATACTTCGTTGGGTTCAACGCCAAGCCGTTGCCTCTCCAAGACTACGTCGGCATTGCGGATTCTTCTTAGTACAAGATTGATTTCGAATTTGATATTACTTGGCTCATCAAGCTCAGCTTGTTCGAGTTCTTCTTGAGCCTTATCGATATCACCAGCTTCGGCAAGAGCGGCAATCCTCAATTGTTTGCTTCTGGAGTTGGCGCCATATAAAGCATCAAAGTAATCGACAATATTCAGTACACCTTTAGTATTTCTTAGCTTCAGCCAAAGCTGGGCACAATCCAGTAAAGCCGTTGGTTTCCTTTTGTCGATGCTGTCTTCGCGATTACCTCCATCCTCGGGTCTTAGTCTCAAAGCAGCCGCCCAGAATTCATTTGCAGCACCAAGTTCTTTTGTATTTTCAAAAGACTTGGCCAGTACATAGGCCAGTTGAGAATCTACTCGGTCAGAAGCCTTGAGCTGTTCATAGGCAGTATAAAGCTTTCGGATACCGGCATTACGGTCATCTATGGCTAAATTAAGCATGCCCTGCCACTTGATAACTCGCGGGTCTTCACCACTTCCGAAAATCTGCTCAAGTTCGTGGACCGCTTTTTCGGATTCGGTAATCCACTGTTGTTTTTGCAAATCGGTTTCAATAACATTAGGTGTCAACAATTGCTCTATGTATATAGTGGCCAGATAAGAATACAGATATGCCCTGTTGTTTATATTTCGGATTTGTCTGGGTCCGGAAGTTTCCTGAACGGTGGGCGAATCCACACATGCTTCGAGGATACCTATAGCGTTATCCAAATCCGTACGATCTTCGCTTGTTGAAAACCTCACGTACCTGAGATTTGCTGCATTAAAGCTGTAACTTAGATTATTTGGGTCAAGCCGCCTTGCTGTTTCTATAGCTTCTATAGCCTTGTCGATGTAATCAGGGCCTCTTGAGTTATAAAAATTGGACAAAACAACATAGACTTGTGGCTCAGAAGGGAATTTTTCTACCAGTTCCAGATATCTCTGTTCATATTGTCCCATCCATTCCTGTGTTGGTTGCTGGGGAGCATTAGTACGTATTTCTGTAAGCAACAGATTCATGTGCCCCCTCGGGTCCTGTGGAGAAGCTTCGACCGCGTCTTTTAGAATTTGTATCGCCTCCTGCAGGGCTAACTCTTGTTGCTCTAAGCTTCCTCTAGAGGCAAGCAATTCCCCTTTAGCTATGACGGCCTGCGCATGATACAAGGAAGCGGAAACACTGGTCGGGTCGAGTTCGCGTGCCTTGTTAAGGTCGGCAATAGCTTCATCAAGGTATTTATCCGGCTCAGTTACCCCACCGCTTCTGGCCAAGTTGAGCTTTGCCCTTCCTCTGAGTATATAGAGGTAGGGACCTATCCGTTGTGCTTGATCCGGCGCTGTGAGGCTGGGGTGCGTGATGCCGGTTTTTTCATATATGGGTAACTCCCATTGACTGGTTTGCTCATTCAACAAGCCATCCCGCTCTACAATATCCAACATCTCCGAAGCCTGCAGTTCTATATCATTCCAGAGCCCGGTAGCACCGCTATCTGTAACGATGTAGTAGTATTTCAACTTGACGTATCTAATGGGTAAATTATCGGGTTCTATTTGAATGATCCCTTGCCAACAACCCCTAGTCTGCGGCCATTGTTCAGTCTCAAGGTAAAGGTCTATAAGCTTGAAGAGCAGTTCAATTCTGAGCGAGTCGTCCTTTGCTCTGGCTTTTGCGCGCAGATAGCTTCTTTCGGCTTTTTTGTAATCTCTAACCTCCCATGCGGCATCGCCGTCCTTAATAAAATACTCAGGAGAACGACTCAGGTGCAGCACTACTAATACCGCTACAACAACAAAGAGCATAAAAATAACCGAGCCAATTAAAGCTACTTTCTTAT
>CAZNXD010000242.1:2737-3157 GCA_964576935.1 uncultured Pirellulales bacterium
TCAGTCTTCTTGCCATCAGTATTCCTTTCCCGGCATATTCCTATAAAAACACAAAAGTCTGTTTATGTACTACTCAGAATCAAATCATGTGCTGCTGTTCGCTAGCCACTGGTGATGTCAGGCCAATGCTCCTTTTCCAAAAGAGGTAAAACAACACCTAAAAGCTTTTCGCTTAATTTAATAGCATCTTCCCTTGTCGGGGCTTTGTTGTCTTGGTTGAATACAATTTCGACCTTGCAAAAGTACGAATGCTTAGATCTAATATTCTTGGCTAAAGCAATCCGAGCTTCTGTTCTCGTATTAACATACAAGCCGTTGACATTGAAAAAATATAATACCGGGAACTTCGCGCTAGGCTGCCAGACACTTGAACTCTCGCGGCCGAAAACTACATACCGACCTGGGATTCGTTGAGTTTCT
>CAZNXD010000243.1:0-3152 GCA_964576935.1 uncultured Pirellulales bacterium
CGCTTGCTTTTGGCGCTGTCCAGGCCTGGAGCGAGCAGGTAGTCATAGTGCTCTCATGCGCAATTGCCTTTTGCTTTGTACTTAAGTTACTGATATCAAGACAAGTTCGGCTGACAAGCAGCTGGACATACATCCCGATTGTTTTGTTCATACTCTTTGTTCTATTTCAACTGGTCCCCTTACCGACAGGTTTAGTCAGATTCATCTCGCCACACACCGCCCAGTTAAAAACCCAGCTACTTTCAGATTCGCAAACCTCCGGGGCCCTGCCGCGGTTTGTAAGCATCAGTTTCTATCCCTATGCCACGAAGCATCAGCTACGACTACTGCTTGGCGGAATTGTCGTATACGTTGTGGTCCTGAATGTTTTCAAATCCAGCAGACAAATAAAGCGACTGCTGGTCTGTGTTGCCGTAATTGGAGGGATAGTAGCAACGATTGCCCTGCTGCAAAACTTATTCGGCAACGGCAGGATTTACGGATTAGTGCCTATACGCAGCGGCCAGGTAAAAAGTGGCCCATTCGTGAACCACAGTCATTTCGGTCAATTTATCAATTTGTCAGTAGGCGCGGCGCTGGCGGTGTTGGCAGTCAAGCTCCATGAGAGATTCCGCAGCAGAAAAGCCACAACACCAGCAATGTTTGAATATCTGGGCAGTAAAGACTCCAGAGGTTTCTGGCTGATGTTATTGGTTGTGGTATTGGGCATTACAACAATTTTCACCTCGTTAAGCAGAGGCGGCATTATCAGCATGTTGGCTGCGGCATCTATTACAACCATAGTTATCATCCGGCACAAAGACCTAAAGAGCCACACATGGATAATCGGTCTGGTGGCGTTGGCGGCATTTATGTGCATTCTTTACACTGGTTTCGACGCCGTTCATGAACGTCTTGCAACACTTAAAAATCCCGCCGAATACGGTTCAAGATGGCAGATCCTCAAAGACTTATCCGTCGTGTTTCGGCGATTCTGGCTGATGGGCACAGGCCTGGGAACACATTTAGTCGTCTATCCGATGTTCAGCCATTTGAACACTTCAGCCATAGCAACACATGCCGAAAATGAATATGCCCAGCTCCTCGAAGAAACAGGCATGATTGGCTTAGGACTGGTTATGATTTTCGCAATTATTATTTGCAAGAACTATTTGCGACATGTGAAAAGAAGTATCAACTCTATACAGTATGCAGTTTACGGGATCGGCTTTGGCCTGGCCGCAGTGGCGGTACACAGCCTGGCTGATTTTGGCCAGCACCTGCCGGCAAATGCGTCTCTCTCAGCTGTGTTCTGTGCATTGCTCGTTGCCTTGAGCAATCTACAACAAGAATCAAAAACCCAGCCGACTAAAATCCTAAGGCCGCTCCCGGTAAGATTGGCCGTTCTTATCAGCATATGCGCAATATCAATCTGGGCAATGGTCGGTGCAAACAACTTCAGAGTCGCAGAAGCACACTGGAAAAAGGTGATGGAGATTGAGAAGAATCTTGTAGAGCAGAACTGGAAAGGTAGTGATAATCAATACGCTGAACTGATAGCTCACGCGGCACAAGCATCTAATTATGAGCCGGAAAACATCGAATATCTATACTGGTGGAATACATATCGGTGGCAATCCATAAGTCAGGAAACCGACCCGGACACCGGAGCGGTCATTGTCCCCGAGGACTCAATGGCTATGGTGGAGGAAATCGTTGACAATCTGCGAGATTCGCACACCATCTGCCCTACTTATGGACTCGCTTATTGCCTAAGAGGTCAACTCGAACTATTCATCCTGGAAAACCCAAACGGGGCAGACAGAATCCAAACAGGTTTCGAGCTGGCTCCTTGTGACGCCCATACATGTTTTGCCGCAGGATTTCTTGATGTTGAGCTGGGACAACTTGATGATTCCTTAATAAAGTTTAAGAAAGCAGTTCATCTCAACAACAGCCTTTTTGAAAAGGTCGTCTCAGTTTACATAGCCAAAGCAAAACGACCTGACCTTGCAGTAGCTGTCGCAGCAAGTGAGGTCCGCTGGCTCCAAAGGATAATAAGCATCCTAAACTCTTGCGAACTGGAAAACAAAAAAGAATTGATTGAACAGGCACAGGCCTCGCTGCAGGAGCTGCTTGAGAAAAAATGTAACCAACCGAAGCCCCTGACATCTGACTTTGCATCGCTGGCAGCGGTCTACAGACAGCAGAACAAAACCAGCCAGGCAATCGAACTTTATCGACGTGCTCTTTTGCAGGATTACGGCGAAGTGTCATGTCGGCTGCAGCTTGCACGGACCCTGACGGATGCCGGCCGTATAAACGAGGCAATCCACGAGGCCAAACTTTGCCTTCGACTCAAACCCGAATCGAAAGATGCTCAGAAACTTGTTGCAGAGCTTTCTGTGTATCCATATGCCTTCGACGCTGAAACTAATATCCCCTACACCCAGACGACGAGATAAGCAAAGCAGCGGAGGCGATAAAGTCCAGATAGTTATTTTCAGCTGGTCGTAACTAATCAGGCAAAAGACTTCTCAGTCTTTTGCAATATGGCTCTGTCGGTACACCGACGGGGACGGAGTACGCGCTAAAGACGGTATTTAACAACCCAGGAGAAACAGTGAATACATACTTTGCCGTTTTCGCAGGTTCATTCGTATTAACGCTATTGGCTACACCGATGGTTATTCATCTTGCCTGGCGGCTCAGTGCGACAGACTCACCCAGTGTACGAAAGGTACACTCCCAGCCAATCCCGCGGATTGGCGGTGTAGCAATTTTCCTTCCCTGCATATTGCTTACTACCGTGGTATTGTTTGCAGACAATCTCATCGGGGAAAAATTTCGTCAGGTTCAGCCCCAAGTTATCGCAATGCTGTGTGGAGCTGCGTTTATGTTCGCTGTGGGACTTGTTGACGACCTGAAAGGAATTCGGGCCCGGTACAAACTCATCAGCCAGCTTGCCGCAGCAATAGTAGTGACTGCCTTTGGCGTCAACATAAACCACTTAGCTATTACCGATTTTTTTGTAATTAGATTAGGCTGGCTCACCTGGCCGGTAACCATCCTCTGGATTGTCGGTATTACTAATGCGGTCAACCTTATCGACGGGCTTGACGGACTTGCAGCTGGAATATGCGCTGTTTCGTGCGGCGTGATTGCAATACTAT
>CAZNXD010000244.1:0-3114 GCA_964576935.1 uncultured Pirellulales bacterium
GCAGGAATATCCACAGGTCTATACTTCCAATATCTGATAAAACCCTGCTGCCGCAGTAATACCACAGGCAACCCGGAATATTGAATAGTATCAATCCAACAAGAACTACATTGCAAAACAAATCTCCCCTAAATGAATTCTCATTATTGCAGCTGACACAAAACACAAGAACCGAAAATACGAAGAAAAAGGCGGATACCGGCAGGCCGAAGAAAGGTGAAACAAAGTAACCTCCTATTGAAATAACCATAAGCAATGCGGATATGTATTTTAGTATGGTATTTAGAAGCTTCATAACTATTGCTTACTTTTCTGTATAAGAAGTCCCCATGAAAACCATTATGGCCGGAATTGGAGAGAGATACAAGATTTATTTAGCGAAGGGGATGGCCTCTAACGGGGTAATACTCTGCGCAGTACGCGATACGCTCTATGCAGTACGAATCTTAGGCCCTTTGGTTTTATTTTGGGGAAGTTCAGGTAGGCGAATTGGCCGTAGTATTTCTTCGCGGCTGTGTCGTAAGCTTTGGCGGCTTTGATTTCATCCTTAAAATTGCCGAGGTATATTTTTTTATGGTTAAGACCTATTGTGGCAGTCCAACGTTTTTCCTTCCGGATAAAAAACACTCCCTTGTATTTTGAGAAGCTGTTAAGAGGTCGCTTGTTGTAGTTGTTCTGCGCGTTAGTGGCCAATCTTAGGTTTGCTTTTCGATTGTCGAGACAATCGCCGTTGATGTGGTCGACAAGAAGTCCATAAGGGGCGTTTGTAATTAATCTGTGCATGTAAATCATTTTTCGTTTTTTCCCGTTATAGATGCAAACCATTGCATAGAATCTTCCGTCTCGGCCGCTTATATACCATTTGTACTGCATGAGGTGAGCGTAATCTTCGGGGTCAACGATGGCGTGTTTTTTCGAATTAGACAGGGGTATCCTTCGAAACGCATAGCCGTACCAGATGCGGCGCAGTAATAGCAGCCCGGCGACAAGTATACAGTCGAGCCGGCGGGGTATGCAGAGGTCGAATTTGAAGTGGTAACTGGCCATTTTTCGTATTGTGTTCTGCGTGGAGGGCGAAAAACTCGCCCCTCCACTATTGGGCGAACCTGCGCGTTTGATAGAAATTTTCAAAATTTTTCTAAAAAAATTTGACGTAAGTCCTTGTCAATAAAGGGCGAAATTTTTTTCAAAAAAAATGTTTTTACCCCTTACCCCCTTGCGCGTTTGATAGGTATTTTTCGAAATGCAAATAATTCTTCCAATTTTGGTGTGTTTGGCACAGGTTTTGCTACCAATAAAAATCCCCCGAAAAACCGCAAAGAAAACGCCCTTAAATCGTCAATAGAAAATATTAAATATTCAATGAAATGCCCCCTTGCGCGTTTGATAGGTATTTTTCGAAGTGCAAAAAAAACTTGTAATTTTGCCCCTTCTGGCACGCCGTTTGCGGTGAACCTAAATTAGCCACAGATTACATCCGCCGTCACCTGCGGCTATAGCGGGACAGGCAGATTTCACGGATTTTTTAGGGCGGAATTGCTCTTGTTTTTGGAGGGATTTGGGAGGATAATAAATCAGATTAAAAGTCAAAAGTAAAAGAGCAAAATTGTGGAATCGCCTAAGGCGATGAGAATAGATATTATATTACCTCTGCGGCTTATAAAATAAGAATTGGCAGGAGGAGCTTTAAGGGATAAAAGGAGGAAATTATGCAAATTGAGGCATTTTTGTTATGTGATGCTGCAACAGAACAACAGGGGAAATTGAATGTGTTGGGGGCCTTTGACGCTATTTATGCTCCAAAAGTCCCTGCTGTACATCCCCACTGTGTAGTTGCAGCAAGAATAAGATTCGGAAAACTTGAAGATGGCGAGCACCAGTTAAGGTTGCATGTGATTGATCAAGATGGTAAGGAGATAATTCCAAGATTGGATGGGGAGATATCAGTACGGTTTGGTGACCGTCAAGAATCGGCCGTTGTTAACTTTCTTTTTCATCTTCAGGGAGTAAAGTTCGAAAAGCATGAACAATACAGAATCGATTTAGCAATAGACGGAGATATAAAGGCTTCTTTGCCCCTGGTTATTAAGAATCCCCTCGAACAGTCTGGATAAATTTCTCTAATTTCTGTGATTAGATGTTACTTGCCCCTGCGGCAGAAATTAATTTTTAGTTTTAAGTGCTTAGTTTTGAGTTGTTAAAAACCTGCGTAATCAGCGATTGATTTTCATGTTGCCTGCGGCGGAGAGTTCGGTTATTTAGTGACAAGTGAGTTATATATTCATCAGATACTCTTTAGGGAGGTAAACTATGAAAGGAGTCATAGCTGGAGTCGTAGCAGGGACAGCGGGAGCGTTTGCCTGGGCAATAATCGCGGCGGTTACAGGCTTTGAAATCGGCTGGCTCGCGTGGGGAATCGGCGCTGCGGTTGGGGCGGCTGTTGCCTGGGGCTCAAAAGGCTCGCCGTCATTCGGTGTTATCGCAGCAGTAATTTCTATTCTGGCCATTCTAGGCGGAAAGTATATCTCCCTGGAAATGGTTTTGGCTAAAGAAATGGAAAAGGCCGATCAAAAGATTGGACAGCTTGTTGAAAGTGAAGAATATCTAATTTGCTGGCTGACAGTTCCAATCGTACGTGAATATGAGCAAGAGAATAAGCCCATCTCATGGCCGAATGGAGTTGACCCTAAGAACGCTTTTAAAAAAGAAGACTATCCGCCGGAAATCTGGAATCGAGCTGAACAGGCCTGGAACAATATGAATGAAGATGAAAAAGCAGAACACAAAACCGTTGTTGAATGGCAAGTAAACAGTAACATGAAAGCTCTTGTAACTGAGGTTAAAAAGGAAGGACTTATAAAAAGCTTTCGTGTTATTGATGCGATTTTCTTTATCCTTGCTATCGCAACAGCTTATAAGATTGCAGCAAAAACCGATGAATCGGCTGCTGCTTCCGCCGAACAACAGGTTAAGAATAGTTCGTGAATAATCGTTGCTAAACGAAAACCCCGCCATTCCACTGCGTAGAGAATGGCGGGGCTAATGAGCGCACTTATCTTGTTATGAGCGTTTATCTGTTTTCTTTTTTTGCTTTTTTCTCGCGCCTTTTCTCTT
>CAZNXD010000245.1:0-3114 GCA_964576935.1 uncultured Pirellulales bacterium
ACGTCATGGCCGTTGGGGTCGATGACCTCGGTCTGTTTACCGGCCTTGTCATAATTGTGGCTTGTAAAGTGTTCATAACCGGCTTCATCGAGCGAGACCGAATGTTTGACTCGGCCGGCAGTATCGTAGATTGTTTTTGTATAAGACAGCGGACCAATCTGGCCGGCTTCTAGATTAGCTTTTGCTACCGGCAGGTTCGCATCACTTGTCCAGCCGATATTGGAGATACCGCCGTCGCTTGCGTTGAAGCTTTCGCTAACACCACGAGATATTGTCTTTTGCTGCCTGCGGTTCGGATACTTGCTTTACTTTCGCCGGAGGCGAATTACTATACGTTTTCTCATCGCGGCCTCCGGCAGCAAAAGCCAAACAAACTCCAGCCGCCCCACATTAAAACGCTATATGCTCTGCGCTAAAATGTTATGGAATTTTTAGAGCACCCTTTTTCCATTCTTTAAGAACCATTTTTGCATCGAAAGCAATTATTCCGTCTTCTTTAGCTAAATATTTCAACACCTTAATTGCTTTACCTCTATCAAACCTTAAAGAATCAGTTGCCGCCCAGCACCTAACACTTTGATTCTTATCTTCTGTAAGTGAAAGTAATGCAATATCACCTTCATTTCCGAACTGTCTGATTTGATGTAACAATTTGACAAGTTTATCATGGTTTATGTTGGCCTGTACACTATCTCCTTCCACAGTTGCTTTACCATGGTTCTCTGCGCTAATTCTATATTCGGCTATAATTGACTCTAAACTTCTAGTCATAATTCACCTCCAAATTGCTCAATCGCCTACAAACCAAAAGATAAAGATGCATCAGAACATGGTGTTAAAAAAACATTTGTAAATGAATTCTTTGCAAAAAAATCGTAAGCTTTACTTGATAGAATGATCGTTCCACTTAGATTGATAGGACAAAAAATATCCGAGTCAAAATTGCTATTAGGATCAATAACAATTCTTTGATAACTATTATATTCACCTTTGCTGAGCTCACAAAATTTACAGTGGTTTGCTGGTGGCTTTCGACACCAATCAACATCCATAAAATCAAAAAGCACTTTTATCGGTTGAATTACTATAACAGCTTCAAATAGTTTTATGCTTTGTAAAGAATCTGAAACAGTTTTAGGTTTAATACTAATAATTTCTACTTTATTAAACTCTTTTATACCTCTAAGATTCGAATTCTCAAAAGCCACCTTAAATCTCTCCGAAACAAGCATGATTCCCCCCCCAGCACCAAATACTAAGTCGCCTATTCTAGTAGCTTGTTTTAAATGAACTTTTCGGGGTGCTAACCATTTCCGCATACTAATCGGACCTTCACATTTGGGACATTTTTGAAAATCTCCATATTTAGAATCATCAGCTGCCTCATAAAAGGCATATTCATACTGTGAAAATCGAGGTTGTTCTAATCTGTAAAATTCTTGCATCATGTTAAACGAGAAAATTATTAAATTAGATGCTTTAAATCATAATATAGTTCCAAAGTTTATAAATTCCACAAAAAGACTTTGGGTATTCTGGCAGATATTTCTTTATTTTGATACACTTTTCTAAGAAAATCAATGAATTCTTTTTTCCCTTTATGCGGATTATTGGTGATCCAATTAACTATTACATCATCAACAGCTCTGTGCCACAGTTCATACCCTTTATGTGCAGTTTTACTTGCTGCTCTAAAAACAAGTTTTGGATCTGCCTTACGGAATACACCAGAGAGTCTTGGGTGAGAGTTAAGAGCTCTTAATATTTTTTCGCTTAAAAGATGATGTTTTTGAGCACCTTTGCTTGCCTTCGCTGCAATCCTTACTGTTCGTGAGCCTCCTGATGCTCCGGAAGGCATAGAAAGCTGTATGCTAGCTAATTCTAATCCTGCAGTTAATGCAAGCATTGCCATATCAATTATATACATTACGGCCATTTCAAAAACTACTCGTGTGACACGACTGATGTTTGACATTTGTCTGGTACTCAATTGAATTACCATCGCTGTCCATAGTCTCGCCAGATCACTTATAGTTTCAAAGCTGAGCGGTACACCACTTAGGATAGTTGCAGCATCAACAATTTGAATACCCTGATAGATATTAATAATTGATTCGAAAAAAAATGAACTCATTAACAATGTTACATTCATAAAAAATCCAAATTTACCACTTGGGTCAATTGCATTAATTGGGTTGGCGTGACAATACAAATACTTGTGCAATGACTGTGGATCGGAGAGGTTTCCGCTGAATGGGTCTGTACGATTGAATCTGCCGTTTGATGAATTATACCAGCGGGCGCGGAGGTAATAATTTTGTGAGTCTACGTCGAAGTGTTCGCCTGCGTAGAGCAGATTAGTTTGTTGTTGAGCTACCTTGCCGGGGTCGGCTGAGGCTGTTGTATCATCCTGTAGCAGGACGCCGTAGGCATCGTACGAGAATGTATTAACAATAGTAACTTCTGTGTCATACTCGGCCAACTGGCGTGTCGAGCCGTGGCCGTCGTATAATAGATACTGAGTAGTACCGTCTTTGGTCTGGGCGATAACATCATCACCTATCAGATACGTAGTAGTTTCAGTAACCGGTGTCTGCGGGACTCCGCCGACATAATCGGTTGTTATCGTTTCCTCTTCGAGCGTTTGCGAATAGCCTGTATGGTTGTAAGGGTCTATCAGGTAAGTTGTAATTCTCGTTTGGTCGGTAATGCTACTGACCGTGCGGATAAATTCCGACTTTACACGGATTCCATCATCATTGTAAGTATATTCGACAACCTCAACCGTATCATCGCGAGTAGTAGTAACTGTTTCAAGACGATTGGCAAGGTTATAGTTATTGACAACAGCTTCATTAACAACCTGCGTTGAAGTAACTTTTGTGGTCTTGGTCTCGACCGAGCCATTGGCATCGTAAGTATATTCGATAGTAGTGTCACCGTTGGCCCATGTTGCTGTGTTCAGATTGGCATATTCCACCTGCGCCTGTGCAAGGCTGTGGAAGTGCTCAGGCCCAAGCAGCATTACAAAGGCCACAAGCAGGCAGATGCCTTTTCGTGGTATATGCAGCCGCAGCCGAGTCGGTTTGCCGTAACAGAGCACAAGCCTGCGAA
>CAZNXD010000246.1:0-3108 GCA_964576935.1 uncultured Pirellulales bacterium
TTATAAATCGGAAGCGTTAGGGTGTTGTTTGCTATGATTGATGTTAACAGAGACGGCGAGGTTTGGGTCTTTGCTGAACAGCACAGAGGTAAGCTCGAGGATACGCCGCTGGAGTTGATGTCGAAGGCAAGGCATCTTGCGGATATACTCGGAGTGGAACTTGCGACGGTGCTGCTTGGTGATAACGTCAGCGAGCTTACAACCAAACTTATTCAGTACGGCGCGGACAAGGTTTATCTTGTCGAGCATCCGCTGCTTGAGCACTACCAGACCAACAGCTATGCCAAGGTTATATGTAAGCTGATTCAAAAATATCAGCCTCAGATTGTTGTGTACGGCGCGACGATTGCGGGGCGGGATTTGGCTCCGCGGATAGCGAGTACGATAAAGGCGGGATTAACGGCGGATTGTACGGATTTGCAAATCGGCGACCATAAGGCGGCAGCGAGCGGTGAGGTTCATAAGAATCTGCTATTTCAGGTACGGCCTGCGTTCGGCGGAAATATCATCGCGACCATCATAAACTTCGACCGCTGGCCTCAAATGGCGACGGTTCGCGAGGGTGTAATGCCGATGCCCGAACCGGATGTGAGCCGTGACGGTCAAATAATTAAAGAAAAGGCGCAACTGACTAAGGCTGATTTGCCGCTTGAGATAATCGATGAACATCAACGTGTTAAAAAGGTGGACCTTAAAGCGGCGCGGGTGATAGTAGCAGGTGGTGCCGGGGTCGGCAGTAAAGATAATTTTAAGCTGATATGGGATCTGGCAAACGTGCTCGGTGCGGCACCGGCGGCGACGAGAGCAGCGGTGGATTTGGGCTTTATCGACCATGACCATCAGGTTGGTCAGACGGGGACAACTGTTCGGCCAAGTTTGTATATAGCAGTTGGAATAAGCGGAGCTATACAGCACCAGGCGGGTATGGGTGACAGCCAGAAAATCATCGCTATAAACAACGACCCGGAAGCACCAATATTTCAAATAGCACATTACAAAATACTCGGCGACCTTAATGAGGTCGTGCCTTTGATGATAAAGACGCTAAAAGAAAAGACTATCAAGGAAGAAGTAGTTACCGCAAGTTCGTAACGGAACAGACGATGGCTAATTTTTTCACCGACAACGACGATATAAGATTTCTGCTCAAGCATATCAACGTAGCGAAGATTGCCGAGCTGAAGGAAGAAGGTTTTAAGTTCGCCAAGGATTTCGACAGCGCACCGGCTGATGCCGAAGAGGCGATACAAAATTACGAGATGGTGCTCGAATCGCTCGGTGAATTAAGCGGTGATTTTATCGCGCCTCGCTCGGAGGATATCGACCGTCAGGGCAATACGCTTTGCGAGAACGGCAGTGTCAAGTACGCCAACGGTATCGCAGAATCGATAGATAAGCTCGCTAAGGCGGACGTGATGGGTTTTACGCTGCCTCATCGATTCGGCGGACTGAATTTTCCGAATGTGATTTATTCTGCGGCTATTGAAATTGTCTCGCGAGCTGATGCGGCATTGATGAACATTTTCGGTTTGCAGGGTATAGCAGAGACTATAAACGCATACGCCGATGAGGAAATCAAACAGGATTATCTGCATGATTTCTCGGCAGGCAAAGTCACCGGGGCAATGGTACTAACCGAACCGGACGCGGGAAGCGATTTGCAGGCGGTTAAGCTGAAGGCGCTTCAGGATGAAAAAGGCGAATGGTTCCTTCACGGGGTAAAGCGATTTATTACCAACGGATGTGGTGAAGTATTGCTGGTGATGGCTCGCAGTGAGCCGGACCGTTCGGGCGGACTGGGGCTAAGCCTTTTTGTGTGCGACAGAGGGCCGACGGTTCATATCAGACGGCTGGAAGATAAGCTCGGTATCCACGGCTCGCCGACGTGCGAAATCTTCTTCGATAATACGCCCTGCCGCCTTATCGGTGAAAGGCAACGCGGGTTAGTGAAATACGTTATGAGCCTGATGAACGGCGCGCGGATAGGAATTGCCGGTCAGTCACTCGGTATCGCAGAAGCGGCTTATCGGGTGGCGCGTGATTATGCCTCGACGAGAAAGCAGTTCGGTGCCGCTATTGAGAAGTTTCCGGCGGTGCGGGATATGGTTATCGATATGAAGATAGATATCGAGGCCAGCCGGGCGCTATTGTATGAGACTTCCAGGATTGTCGATATCGCACAGTGCCTGAATGAACAGCTTGAGACGAACCCGCCTGAAGATAAAGACCAATTAAAAGAATTAAAAGGCGAGGCAAGAAAATATAAGCGCTTTGCCGATATGCTGACGCCTATGAGTAAATATTACTGTTCGGAAATGTGTAACCGGCTTAGCTATGATTCGATACAGGTGTTGGGTGGAAGCGGTTATATGCGGGATTACGCATCGGAGAGGCACGCGCGCGACGCACGGATAACCACGATATACGAAGGAACAAGCCAACTGCAAATCGTCGCGGCGGTTCGGGGTGTGTGCAGCGGGACAACGGAGAAGTTTATCGCCGGGGTATTATCACAAGATGATTTTGACGCCGACATTAATGACCAGATTGATATACTGAAAGAATCGAAGGAGCTGATGGATAAGTGCATCGGCTGCGTTAAGGGCAAGGGCCACGAGTATATGGACCTTTACGGCAGAGCTCTTGTCGATATAGCAATCGATATTATCAACGGCTATCTGTTCTGCAGCCAGGCTTCGACGAAGGTTGAGATGGAAGTGCCGCTGGCCGGTACGAACGGCCAAAGTGAAGAGGCCAATATCAGTATGAAAGAGCGTAAGAAAATTATCGCCCGCAGATATATTACGAAGAACGCGCCGAAGATTAAACAACTGGCTGAGTTAGTCTGCTCGGGCGATACATCGACCTTCAGCGAATATCAGCGACTCATTCAGCCTGTCACCCTCGAGTAAGGAAAATCATCCCATGCTTCGCGCAGTTATTTTTGACTTTGACGGCGTTGTTACCGATTCTGAAATCATGCACTTCGACGCATTTAACAAGTCCTTGCAGCCCTGGGGCTATCAAATCAGCAAAGAGGACTATTACGGTAAATACCTGGGTCTGAACGACCCGGATTTGATGAATTTGCTTATAGAAGAAAAACTC
>CAZNXD010000247.1:0-3097 GCA_964576935.1 uncultured Pirellulales bacterium
GCTACGAAAGAACTTGGCGGGTATGTTGATTTTGACTGGTTTCGGGTAACGCCGATGCCGAAAGACAAGCTCCTTTCCCTTTTTGAATATGCAAGGACTTGCGGTGACAAAATAAGCGTTCTGGTATATGATCCAGACGGCCTCGGTAGGAGGTTTTATCTTCTTGTAGGGCAGTTTGATGAAAAAATGCGTCGTGAAAGCATTCTCAGGCAATCGGGGTGATAGGATTCGAACCTACGGCCTCCTGCTCCCAAAGCAGGCGCTCTATCCAAGCTGAGCTACACCCCGATGATGTTTTCTTTTACGGCATAACGAGATATTTTACTTTAAAAACAGCCTTTCTGCAACATGCATACTGTTTTATCGGTCTCAGACACATATGGTGTCGAGGTGGTAGTTTGGGTAAAAAATGCCTTGCAGGAGGCTGGAATTTCGGCTATAATCTAAGTTTGGATGTTTTGTCTTAGTACGCTTAGTGCCGGTATGCGTACCGGCGGTGAGTATCTCGTGCCTTGTGCCTGTTTGGCTCGATTTAGGGCGATTAAGCGGGGAAAGAGACGGCTGATGATATTCTGGGGCTGACTTAGGGGATTTTATATCACAATCATTATCGTTGGCAGTTGTTTCTGACGATTAAGTCATATAGACTTACTTTGGGAGAATAAGCAATTATGGCTGGTATGTTTTATTCACAAAAAGAGGCCGCCGAGAAGCTCAATATGACGGAATCGCAAATTTCGGAACTTGTCGAGCAGGGAAAGCTCCGCGAGTTTCGCGACGGCGCCAATCTGCTTTTTAAGGTCGATGAAGTTGAGGCGCTAGTGGGTGAGACAGGCGAAACGGCGGTTGAGCCGAGTGCTGGCGACCAGGAGCAAATCCAGGAGGAAGTTTCGCTAGAACCAACTGAAGATACTTCCGCGCTCGAACCAGTTTCCCTGGAAGAAGATACAGCGGCTGCTGAGGATACCGCTGTAGAAGAACCGATTGCAGTGGAAGAAGAAGCTCCGGTTGCCGAGGACACCTCTGTAGAGGAACCGATTGCCTCGGCAGAAGAAGCTCCGCTTGCCGAGGACAAATCTGTGCAGGAACCGGTCTCATTAGAAGAAGAGATGCCGCTGGTTACTGAGGAAGCTGAACCTGAGATGACCGAGCCTCCATCCCCGGAGGCCTCCGGAGACGAAATGTCGTTATCGGAAGAGTCGGACGAAGGTACGGTGGTCGGGGCCGAGTTGACAAACGCCGATACGGCAATTACACGCGAAGGCATCAATGTGCTTGAAGGGACAGGAACCGGGTATGACATCGCCGATGACACAATGAGTGAGACTCAGGCCATGCAGGCGGCGGAGTCACTTGAAGAGATTGAAGAAGATGTAAATCTCGACACTTTTGGTAGTGGTTCAGGCTTGCTGGATTTATCGCTTCAGGCAGACGATACTTCACTCGGAGGTATCCTTGATGAGATTTACACACCTGACGAACAGCAGGGCGAGGTAGCCGCCGGAGGGTCAGCTTCAGCCGAGGATGTCGTTGCCGAAGCCGATATGCTCGCTACTGATGAGGACTTGGCTACGGTACGGCCTGCCGCCGTTGTGCAGGGATATGTCGAGCCCGAACCTGATTATTCGAGCAATCTATTTGGTATGATGCTCTTTTTGCCGCTTCTGGTGGTCATTTACACCGCGATTGTTGCCGCAGCCGGTTTATTCCATGTTATGCCCACGGTTTTGGAGCAGACTCGCGGCTTTATCCTTTATGTCCTTGGCGGGCTGATAGTTGTCGCTCTGATACTGATGACGATGGGTTTTATGGCGGCAAAGCCCGCAACAGGTGCTAAGCCAAAAGCCAAGAAGGAAAAAAAGCCGAAGGTCAAAAAAGAAAAGCCGCCTAAGCCCAAAAAGGAAAAAAAGCCTAAGAAAGAGAAAAAGCCTAAGAAAAAGAAATAACAGAGAGTTGCTTATAAAGACTTTTTTATAGGCCTCTGGACCAAATCCCGGGGCCTTTTTTCTGCGCTATAATTATCCGGCAATCTCAGCCTAAAGTTATCTCTACGAACTCATATTTTGCAAGTTTGCCCTTGACGATTCTCCGCGAATAGTTTCTTATTTTAGCAGTACCCCCGAAAGCTTTTTTGAGCGTGGTGTAGCGACAAAGGGGCTGTTTTCTGTAAAGCAATGGAAAGCTGGTTTCTGTCTAAATCTCATGGAAAGGATTTGGCTATGCGAGCAACAAAGATTTCCGTAGTTCTTCTGTTATGTATTTTAATTCTTGCCGGCTGCGATGCTGAACTAAAGGATTGCAGGATTCAAAATGACACTCAGCGCAAGCGCATCGCTCAGCTTGAAAGCGAGACTGTCAGCATGAAGCTTGAACTCGACCAATTAAATCGGCAGCTCGACAGCGCAAGGCAGCGCGAGGGCATTGAAGCGGGAACCCTGCAGGAGAAAGTCGCCGCTCTGGAAAAGGCCCTCGAAGAAAAGCAGGCCTTGATTGATGCTATGAAGAATCAGCTTCTTACCGGCGGGGCACAGCTGCCGGTCGAACTGAGTACTATGCTGGAGGATTTCGCCAACTCAGAAGAGATGGTCACCTATGATTCCAGCAAGGGCATAGTAAAGTTCAAAAGCGATTTGCTTTTCGAGCGAGGAAGCGATGTCGTTGCGCCGGCGGCCGTTAATGCGGTTCAATCACTTTGTCAAATCCTTGCCTCTGAGCAAGCCAAGCAATTTGACATAATCATTGCCGGTCATACCGATGACATACCGATTGGTAAGCCCGAAACAAGAATCAAACATCCTACGAACTGGCATCTCTCGGCACACAGGGCAATATCCGTTTTGAACATCATGGAGAAGAGCGGCATAGACCACGACAGGCTAAGTGCCCGCGGCTTCGGCGAATATAGACCCGTTGCACCGAATATGCCGAACAAAAAGGGCAACGCACAGAACAGACGCGTCGAGATTTACATCGTTGCCAAAGGAATGTAGCTTACGAAGCGGCATCGAGCAGACTGAGTTTCGTCTCAATATGGCGTTTTGCTTGGGGAATAGTGTAATGGTAGCACGACTGACTCTGGATCAGTTAGTCAAGGTTC